>MEQT01000108.1:0-5323 GCA_001770325.1 Betaproteobacteria bacterium RIFCSPLOWO2_02_64_14 | reverse complement strand
ATGTGGCTTCCCACCCTGCTTGTCGTCGTGCTGGGCGTCGTGCTTTTCTCGGTCATATCCGGAAAGAAGTAAGGTAAACAGCCGGACCGCCGGAAGCCACGGATATGTTGTCGTGGACGCAAAGTACCGCCCGGATGTCAGAGGCCAGACGGCCACGGGGTCTGCGCGGGCTCGCGCGCGTGGGGTTGATGGTAGCTTGGGCAGCGTTCTGGCTCAGCACGGCATTGTTTCCATGCTGTGAAGTGGCCGTCGCGATTTTAGGCGGGCACGCCGACAACGGATCGCGAACAGCCTCTGCCGCACCGCCGCTGCACCACTCCGGAGCTACGTATTCGGAATGCTTGGCCCATAGTGCCGACTCGCCTTGCGGCCACACCCTGATTTCGGGACCACCACTCGTCGGGGAGTATGAAGGACTGACACCTGATCGTTCCCCTCTGGAGCGGTTCGCAGTCGACGCGCCAGTGGCCACAAGTCTTATAGCAGTGAATCACTTCGCAAACCTCGCGCTCGCGCGAGCCACCTCCCCGCCTTCGCTTCGCCCCCACCTCCGCACTCAGCGCCTGCTGATTTAACCCGGCTTCACCTTGGCACTTTCGACCGGTGCGTTTGCGCCGGTTGACGGTCAGTTTGTTCGCTCAACAGATGCCTTGTGCTCACAGCAAGCTGTTGCTACCAGTAGTCCCCAGTAACGGAAACATGAACTTATTCAACCCTGAAGGAAAGACCGCTATGAAAACCGCAATACTGATTTCCGCGATCGTTGCCTGTACCTTGTCAGCACCCATCGCATCAGCGCAGGAAAAATCCGCGCCCGCCAAGCTGCCGATGAGCATGGACATGGACAAACAAATGTCCCAGATGCAGGAGAACATGAAAAAAATGCAGCAGCAGATGGAAAAACTCCGGGCGACCACCAACCCGAAGGAACGTCAGAGGCTGATGCAGGAGCACATGCAGACCATGCAGGAAAACATGAAGGCGATGCGCGGCATGGGTGGCCCGATGATGATGGGCAGCGGCCAGCCCGGAGGCATGGGAATGGGCGGCAAGAAAGGCGGCATGGCGGATGCAGACATGATGAAGCGCCACGAAATGATGGAAAAACGCATGGACATGATGCAGATGATGATGGAGCAGATGATGCAGCATGACCAGATGATGGAGTCCATGCCCGCCAAATAACTGCAAACTTGGATTCCACGTTAAAACGTGATCGTCGCCAAGATCAAGCACTTCCTGCAACGCCGTTTTCGCCAGGAGTTTTCTTTCGTACAGGCGCGGCTGTCGCCAGGGGGCTTGTTCGGGCTGCATCTCACTATCGGCACCGTAGTCCTGGTCGGAGCGGCGTGGCTATTCGGCGGTATCGCCGAAGACTTGATCACGGGCGACCCCCTTGTCCTGGTCGATGAACTGATCTCGGAATGGCTTCGTTCCCACGCGACGCCTGGTTTGGCTATGGGTATGCATTTCGTGTCGGCGCTTGCGTCTACAGCCACCGTCGGGATTCTGTTCGCGCTCATGGGCTGTATTTTGCTATGGAAGCGACAATGGTATTGGCTATTGGGGCTTGTGTCAGCCGTTGCTGGTGGCATGCTCCTCAACGTCATGTTGAAGAACTTATTCGGCAGAACACGGCCCGGGTGGGCAGATCCGGTAATGGCACTCGCGGACCCCAGTTTTCCCAGCGGACACACAATGATGGCAACGATCATCTATGGCTTCATGGCTGTCTATCTGATGCTAGCAATCGCGTCCTGGCCGCGGCGGTTTTTAATAGCGGCCATAACGATCCTGCTCGTTTTCCTGGTCGCGCTAAGCAGGATGTATGTGGGGGCACATTACTTAAGCGATGTGCTGGCAGCAATGGCAGCAGGAATAACCTGGATTGCGCTCTGCCTTACCGCGGTGGACACATTGCGTCGCCACCGCGGCTGACGTCGTTCTGTGGCCAACGATGAATTGATTGGCCTCCGGCCACGGCCCCGCGACTGGGTCGAGTTGGCGCCCGGCACGCCGGCCGTGCCGTGGGTCGGCTGGCCGCTCCTGCGCAACAGGCGGTTCAAATGCCCAGCAGCTTCGTCAACGGAGAAAAGAGGTCGTTCCAGAACGTATCGGGAACCCACAGCAGGAGCGCGGTGAGGACCGTATAGCGTGTGAGCTTTCCCGCGGCCTGCCAGGCGAGCACCGGCGCCCACGGCATTTTCAGCCAGCCTGCGACCGCGGTGATGGGATCGCCGATCGCCGGCAGAAACGCGAAAAAGCACGCCTTGGGCCCCATGCGTTCGAGCCAGGACAGCGCGCGCGGTGTGTGCTTATCCCGCGCGAGCACCTTGTGCGCTCCGAGCCCGAGCCAGTAGTTGACCATGCCGCCAATGCTGTTGCCCACGGTGGCGACGATGACGGTCACCCAGAACATCTCGGGGTTGAGCTTGACGTAGCCGAACACTACCGGCTCGGACCCCATCGGCAGCAGCGTTGCCGACACCAGCGCCACGAGGAAAACCGCCGGCAGTCCGACCTTGGGCAGCGATGCGGTTTCAAGCAGCCAGTCGACGATACTTTCCATGTGCAACGCGCGTGGGCGTAAAGTGCCGGGAAGGAGACGAAAATTCATTCTAGCATCGCGGCACACCTTGAAATTCGCGCGCTATCGGGTAACATCAGGGCAGACTTCCATTCCGGGCGGAAATCATGACCGAATGCGGCTGTGGCCACGGCGCCACGCCGGATGCACGGCAGCAGACGCGCGTTCTCATCGTCGTATTGCTGATCAATGCGGTGATGTTCGTGGTCGAAGCGGCCGCGGGCCTTGCCGCCGGTTCGAGCGCGCTGCTGGCCGATTCGCTCGACATGCTGGGCGATGCGCTGGTCTACGGCTTCAGTCTCTATGTCGTCACGCGCAGCATGCGCTGGAAAGCCGCGTCCGCGCTGATCAAGGGATTGATCCAGCTCGGTTTCGGCGTGGGCGTGCTGGCGCTCACGCTCTACAAGGTCGTTTATCCCGCTGTGCCGTCCGCGGCCACGATCACCGGCGTGGGCCTGCTCGCGCTCGCGGCGAACGCGGCCTGCGCGGTGCTGCTGCTGCGGCACCGCCACGATGATCTCAACATGCACTCGGTGTGGCTGTGCTCGCGCAACGACCTCATGAGCAATCTCGCGGTGATCGCCGCGGGCGCGCTGGTCGCCGTCACACGCTCGCAGTGGCCCGATGTCGTGGTGGGATTCGCCATCGCCCTGCTCTTTCTGCGGACCTCGTTCGGCGTGATCGGCCGTTCGATGGCAGGACTGCGGCAGGCGGTCTGAGCGGCGCCGAAACGGGCACCGGCGGCCGGTGAAGGCACGCCGGCGCACGACAACAGAGGATGAGGCGATGAAGAAGCAAAAACCACGAGCACCGAAAGCCACGGCGCGATCCCTGCCCAAGGGCCTTGCCATGCTGCAGGACCCGAGGCTCAACAAGGGCATGGCGTTCACCGAGAGGGAGCGCGACAAGTTCGGCCTGCGCGGTTTGATGCCGCCGAGCCTGCTCACACAAAAGCAGCAGGCCGAGCGCGTGCTCGAGAACTTCCGGCGGCTGCCCAGCGATATCGAGAAATTCATCAATCTCGCCGCGCTGCACGACCGCAATGAGGCGTTGTTCTTCCGCGTGTTGAGCGAGCACCCGGACGAAATGACGCCTATCGTCTATACGCCCACGGTCGGCCTCGCCTGCCAGAAGTTCGGCCATATCTACCAGCGCCCGCGCGGCATGTTCGTGAGCATCCGCGACCGCGGCCGCATCGCGAAGGTGTTGCGCAACTGGCCGCACCGCAAGGCCGGCATCATCGTGGTCACCGACGGCGAGCGCATTCTCGGGCTCGGCGATCTCGGCGCCAACGGCATGGGCATCCCCGTCGGCAAACTCGCGCTCTACACCGCGTGCGCCGGCGTGCACCCGGATCTGTGCCTGCCGGTGACGCTCGACGTCGGCACCGAGAACGAGATGCTGCGCGCCGATCCCTATTACGTCGGGATCAGGCAAAAGCGCGTCCGCGGCAAGGCGTACGACGATTTCATCGAGGAATTCATCACGGCGGCGCGCAGGGTGTTTCCCGGGGTCGTGATCCAGTTCGAGGACTTCGCCAATACCAACGCGTTTCGCCTGCTCCGGCGCTACCGCGACCGCATCTGTACCTTCAACGACGATATCCAGGGCACTGCGGGCATGGCCCTCGCGGGGATCTATTCGGCGTTGCGCATCACCGGCGGCAAGCTCGCCGACCAGAAGCTCCTGTGCTTCGGCGCGGGCGAGGCGGCAACCGGCATCTGCGACCTCGTGGTGTCCGCCATGGTGAGCCAGGGGTTGACCGAGGCCAATGCGCGCCGGCGCTGCTGGCTGGTCGACACCCAGGGCCTGGTGGTGAAGAGTCGCACCAAGCTGGCGGAGCACAAGCTGCCGTACGCCCACGATCATCCGTTCGTGCCGGATTTCCTGTCGGCGATCCAGACACTGAAACCTACGGCAATCATCGGCGTCGCCGCGGTCGGGGGCACGTTCACGAGGAAGGTTCTGGAAACGATGGCGCGCGTCAACGAGCGGCCGATCGTGTTTGCGCTGTCCAATCCGACGTCCAAGGCGGAATGCACGGCCGAAGAAGCGTACCGCTGGACCGGCGGGCGCGCGATCTTCGCGTGCGGCAGTCCATTCGACCCGGTGACGATCGACGGCAAGACCTATGTACCGCGCCAGGGCAACAACTCCTACGTATTTCCCGGGGTCGGACTGGGTGCGATCGCGAGCGGCGCCCGCCACATCACCGACGAGATGTTCTCCAGCGCCGCGCACGCCCTCGCGCGGCAGGTGACCGAGGCCGACCTCGCGCAAGGCAGCATCTATCCGGCGCTCACCCGGATACGCGAGGTCTCGGCCCATATCGCGACGGCGGTGGCGGAGGTAGCCTACAAGCGCAAGCTCGCGTCGGCCCGCAAGCCGCTCGACGTGCTGGGGCACGTCACCTCCCAGATGTACGACCCGCACTACCGCGACTTCGCCTGACGGAGGCAACACATGGGTCTGCCCCTTTCGCCTCACCGGGAAACTAGTCATTGCGAGGCGCGTTTTCGTGCCGAAGCAATCCCGTTGCGGGCAACGTAAACCGCGGCCTGCCGCGAGATCGCGGCGTCGCCCACTCCTCGCGATGACACCCATCCTTACGCCCGTGGCTCTCGCCGTTCTCGTTGCAGGTGTTGCGGCGCATGCCGCCGATGTCACCGTGCGTAACGTCGGCTATCGCAACGGCGACATCGCGATCGACGCCAAACTCTATCTTCCGGCCGGTGC
>MEQT01000107.1 GCA_001770325.1 Betaproteobacteria bacterium RIFCSPLOWO2_02_64_14 | reverse complement strand
GCGACAGTTCGTCATCCGTCACCCGTCACCCGTCACGCATTCATGAAAGTCTATTGCGTCGGGGGCGCGGTGCGCGATGAATTGCTGGGGCTGCCGGTCAAGGACCGCGATTATGTCGTGGTGGGTGCGACGCCGGAAGAAATGGTGAAGCGCGGCTACAAGCCGGTGGGACGCGAATTCCCGGTGTTCCTGCATCCAGGCACGCATGAGGAATACGCGCTAGCGCGCACCGAGCGCAAGGTGGCGCGCGGCTACCACGGCTTTGAATTCCGCGCCGCGCCCGACGTGACGCTGGAACAGGATCTAGAGCGGCGCGATCTCACCATCAACGCCATTGCCCGGGACGAGGACGGCACCCTGGTCGACCCCTACCATGGCGCGGCCGACCTCAAGGCCGGCGTGCTGCGTCATGTCAGCGCCGCATTTGCCGAAGACCCCGTTCGCATCCTGCGTGTCGCGCGTTTCACCGCGCGCTTCGGATTCGAGATCGCCCCCCAGACACGCGCACTCATGCGGCAGATGGTCGCCGCCGGGGAAGCCGATGCGCTGGTGCCCGAACGCGTCTGGCAGGAATTCGCGCGCGGCCTGATGGAAGTGCGCCCGTCGTGCATGTTCCATGTCCTGTGCGATTGCGGTGCGCTCGCCCGCGTCGCCCCCGAACTCGGAGAATTGTGTGCATCGCCGGAAATAGCCGTGGAGGTTTTCGACGCGCTCGATGCCGCTGCCGAGGCGAAGTGCTCGCTGGAGACGCGATTTGCGGTACTCGCCCGCAACCTGGTCCCGCTTGCGGTCGAGGCGCTGTGCGGGCGGCTCAAGGTTCCCGCCGCCTGTCGAGATCTCGCGCTGCTCGCGGCGCGACACCGCAATACGATACTCGACGGCATCGAGTTGGATGCCGAAGCGCTGCTTGAACTGCTGGACGCGGCCGACGCGTGGCGGCGCCCGGATCGCTTCGGCCAACTGGTGACAGCGGTACTGATCGACGCCCCGGCCGTCGTGCCGGCGCGTGAGAGGATCGAGCGGGCCCTGGCCGCAGCCGCCGCAGTTGACGCCGGCAAGATCGCCCGCGCAGCCGGCGCGCCGGAAGCAATCCGCAAGCGGGTGCGCGATGCGAGGCTCGATGCTATCTGCAAGGCGTTGGATCAGTGACTGATACGACGTGACCGATGAAACGTGACTGATGGGGCGTGACTGGTGAGTCGTGAGTCGCAAGCAAGGCTTGCGAGTATCCGACACCCGTCACGCATTATTCACGAGCGATGAAGGAGCAAGATGATCGATCTCCACACCTGGACCACGCCCAACGGCCGCAAGGTATCGATCATGCTCGAGGAGATCGGGCTGCCGTACAACGTACACCCCATCAACATCGGCAAGGGTGAGCAGTTCACCCCGGAATTCATCGCGCTCAATCCGAACAGCAAGATTCCCGCCATCGTGGATCCCGAGGGCCCGGACGGCGGGCCGATTGCGATGATGGAATCGGGTGCGATCCTCATCTATCTCGCGGGCAAGACCGGCAGACTCCTTCCGGAGGCGGCGCGGGGGCGCTACGTTGCGCTGCAATGGCTGATGTTCCAGATGGGTGGCGTCGGTCCCATCTTCGGCCAGGTGCACCATTTCCTGCGCGCGGCGAAGGAACCTGTGCCGTACGCGATCGAGCGCTATACGAAAGAGACGCAGCGGCTCTACGGTGTGCTCGACGGCAGGCTGAAGGACCACGAATTTCTCGCCGACGAGTATTCCATTGCCGACATCGCCACCTATCCCTGGGTCGCGCGCTACGAGTGGCACAAGACGAACCTCGGGGACTACCCGCATGTCAAACGCTGGTTCGACGCGATCTCCGCCCGGCCGGCGGTGCAGCGGGGAATGAAAGTGCCGGCTTGACGACAATGATGAATGCGGAACGATGAATGATGAATGAGAAGCGGGCGGTGCTCACGCGCAGAAGGTTTCTTGGAGCGGGTGGTGTACTGCTGGCGACTCCTGCGGCGCTGTACGCGCAGCAATGCAGGGTGACGCCGCGCGATCAACTGGGGCCGTTCTACAAGAGCGGGGCGCCGGCGCAGGCGGATTTATGCGCGAGCGGCAGCGGCGGCAGGGAGCGGTTCGTTGTTGCCGGGCGCGTTCTGGGGATGCCGGACTGCAAGCCGCTCGCCGGAGCCCTGGTCGAAGTGTGGCAGGCTGACGCTCGCGGCGATTATTCCCAAGTGGGCGCCAAGCCGGCCGATCCCGGCTGCCTGTTGCGGGCCAGCATCGTCACCGACGGCGAGGGGCGCTACGCCTTCAACACGATCCTGCCGGGCGAATACCCCGGGCGCCCGCGTCACATCCATTACCGCGTAAGTCACACGGGACATGCAACCCTGGTGACGCAGCTCTACTTCGCACGTGAGCGCGGCGTACCTGACCGACTCGTGGTGACGCCTGCGCAAAACGAGAAAGGCGTGGCGCAGGCAACCTTCGACATCACGCTGGCTAGAGCTTGAAAAACAGGTCGACGCCCCGCTCACTTGAACGGGCGCCGCTGGAGCGTCGCAAGCCTACAAGCACCCACTTCTCTGGATCAGGGCGGCGAACCATGCCTCAATTCAGCGGCCGCTTGCCGATGTACTCCAGCACGTAGAGCCCGCCCTTCGCCCGGTCGGCGGCGTAGACGATCGACCGGTCGTCCACGAACACGTCGCTGATCCGGCAGCCGCGCTGTCCCTGCGGGGTTTCGGGCAGGAAGGCCGCGATTTCCTCGGGCCGGTACGGGTCGGAGATGTCGTAGATGCGCAGCCCTGCGCTGAACCACGTCGAGGCCACGGTGTTCTGAAGCTTGGCGGCGCCCGGCTCCGGCTCGTTCTCGTGGATGTTGTGCGCGCCGATGCGCCCGCCGACCTTGTGCAGGTCGCCGAAGTCGCGCGGCGTCGGCAGGCTCGAGATCATCACCGGGTTCGTCTCCAGCCGCAGGTCCACCATCCAGCAGCGCTTGGGCCAGTCGAGGCCGTGGTCGCCCGTTGCTTCGTCGGTGACGACGAGGAGATCGCGCTCGAAGAGCGGCAGCACCGTGTGCGTGAAGCCCGGGAAGGGCGGATGGTAATCGAGGCGGCTGATCAGCTTCGGGCGCGCCTTGTCGGCGATGTCGAGGATGATGATGCCGGCGTCGATGTAGCCGATATAGGCGCGGTCCGGGCGCTCGGGGTAGGAGAGCGTATGGTGCGGCCGCATGCCGAAGTGGAGCGCAGGCGGAACGTGATGCTCCAGCGGCGGCTCCTTGTCTCCCTTGCGTTGGCCGGGAATCCACCAGCGCCCGACCTCGGTCGGCTTCGACGGATTCGCCAGGTCCACGATCATGTAAAACTGGTTGTCATCCTTGTGGTTCGGCACGAAATCCGGGTGCGACGCGCAGAGGTGCGCGTAGCGGCCATCCATGAATGACACGTAGTGCACGCCGACCGAGTGGTCGTCCGCGCCGGACAGATCGTAGAACGTGATCTCGCGCGGCTCGGCCGGCGTCGATATGTCGTAGACCTGGAAGCCCGCGGGCTTGCCCCCCGGGTCGTAGGCCTGGTAGGCCATCAGCAGGAGGTCGCCGCGCATCGCGAGCGAGTTGCCGCGCACCCGGTTGTGCGGCAGCGGCTTCTGCCACAGCATCTTCGGGTCGGACGGTTCGGTCACGTCGAAGATTGAGAACGCCGCCGGCCCGTGCTCGTGGGCGATGTACAGGTAGCGCCGGCCGTCCTTGATCTTCATGGCCATGCCTTCGCCGAGGTTGGGCGCGCCGCCGGCGGTGTGCTGTGCGAGGAGCTTGAAGTTGTGAGCGATTCGAACGGACATGTGAGGCCTTCTCCTGGGTGCAGGTTCTCTGTTATGAATGTCGTGCGATGAAATCGAGCGTCACGCGCGCGGTGGTATCGGGGTCCGTCCCAGCGGCGTGGTAGCCGTCGATGGGCAGAAGCACGAGTTCCGAGCCGGGTATCGTCGTCTGCCAGCTCTCGAACTCCGCCCGGCCCCGGTGCGCGGTGTCGGTGCCGATGACGAGGGTGGGGCAGCGGATGCGCTTGATGTCCTCGCGAATGTCGATGCCGCCGACCCAGCGCAGGTAGGCGTGAACCGTGGAGATCGCCGTCTGGCCCATCATGTCAGACCACCATGCGATGCCGGTCTCGGGCATTCTGCTGCCCAGGCGGTCCCGCTGTGTCCGCCGCGCCCAACTGCGCACGCCGTCGCGCTCCATTTCCTCGATCCAGCCCCCGGCATTGGGTGGCGTGACGGGAGAGCAGGAAACGGTGATGGTCTTCACCAGTTCCGGGTGCGTCGCCGCGAGCATCATGACGCTGATGCCGCCGCTTTTTCCCCCGACCACGTGCACCGGGCCGTCCGCGACGTGCCGGATCACCCGCGCGAGGTCGTCCACGTAGAGCGCGGTCGTGAGCGGGAAATCCCTCGCGACCGCTCCTGATCGCCCAAAGCCGCGCTGGTCGATGCGTACCACGCGGTAACGGCGCGAGAAATGCGGCACCCAGCCGCGCCACGCTTCGGTGTTCTCGGTGAAGCCGTGCACGAAGAGCACGGTGCCCGGCCGCGTCCACGCATCGGTGTGGTCATCGATCTTGTAGAACAGCTTGCAGTCCGGCAGGTCGAGATATGGCATGATCCTTGATTACCTCCCGTCACGGCACCAGAACGGCGGCGCCGGTAATGCGTCCTTCCCTAAGGTCGGCGAGCGCTTCATTCGCCTGCGCGAGCCTGAAGGTTTGTGTCGAAGTGCGTACCGGCACCTCGGGCGCGATGCGCATGAACTCCTCGCCGTCGCGCCGGGTGAGGTTCGCAACAGAGCGAATCACGCGTTCACCCCACAAAAGCGCGTACGGAAAGGCGGGGATATCGCTCATGTGGATGCCTGCGCACACGACCGTTCCGCCCCGGATCGTTGCGCGGAGCGCCGCCACCACCAACGATCCCACCGGCGCGAAGATGATCGCGGCATCGAGCGGCTGAGGAGGTGTCGCATTCGAATCGCCCGTCCACACGGCGCCGAGGTCGCGCGCGAATCTCTGTCCGTCCGTGTCACCTGGCCGGGTGAACGCGTAGATTTCGCGGCCCTGGTGACGGGCGACCTGCGCGATGATGTGCGCTGCGGCGCCAAAGCCGTAGATGCCGAGCCGGCGCGCGTCTCCCGCCATCGCCAGCGAGCGGTAGCCGATCAATCCCGCGCACAGGAGCGGGGCGGCTTCAACGTCGCTGTAGGCGGCAGGCAGCGCGAAACAGAAGCGCTCTCCCGCAATCGTGTACTCGGCGTATCCGCCATCGAGGTGATAGCCGGTGAAACACGCCTCGCTGCACAGATTTTCGCGACCGCTCAGGCAGAAATTACAGGCGCCGCAGGTCGCGCCGAGCCAGGGAACGCCGACGCGCTCGCCGACGGCGAAGCGCCCGGCCCCTTCGCCGCGGGCAACCACCGTGCCGACAATCTCGTGACCGGGGATGATGGGCATCTTCCCGTCCGCCAGATCGCCGTCAACGACGTGCAGGTCCGTGCGGCACACGCCGCAAGCGTTGACCTTGATGAGCAGTTTTCCCGGACCGGGTTCCGGCCGGGGCAGCTCGACGAGGTTGAGCGGCGTGCGCGGCGCCGCGAGCTGCATGGCCTTCATGGGCGGTTCATTGCGTTCGCTTCTCGGCACGCGCATGGCGCTGAAGGAGGCGAACGATCTCCGCGGTATTGAGTTCGGGGATGGTGCGCAATTGGCTTGCGCCGACGATCACGTTGGCCCATGCCATGTGCCCCTTCATCCGCTCCACGACAACGGGCCACTCGCGCGCCGTGTGCTGATGCGGGTCGGGCAGCGCGTGACACTGCGAACAGGCGAGGCTGTACATCTGGCCCGCAGTGGATCTGAGCGCGGGGTGGGCCGGATTGATTTCGTTCTGCCCGTGCTTCTGCAGATAGAGCGTCAGGGTGGTCACTTCCTGCGTAGTGGGCGCGCGGATCTGCGCCATCATTTCCTTCATCAATTCACCGAGATTGCCCTTGCCCTGCATGCGCCACACCATGCGCTCGACCGTGGATTGCCACTTGGCCGCGGTGTGCATCTGCGGATTGGGAAGATGGTGGCACTGCACACAGTAGCGCGCGGTAAGGCGCGCTCCGTCTGAGCGCGGCTCCGGCAACTCGTGCGGTTCCACGGCCGGCGGCAGAATCCGTTCGAGCATTTTGCCGTGCGGGCTCCGTGCCCACAGAGATTTCGCCTGCGCGATCTCGGGCGCGTCCGGCGCCCCGGCCGGGGCGACCGGGGCGTGCGTGACGACCCATGCCGCAGCGAGTGGAACCAGCCAGGTGCGGTACGCAGTTAATCCGCCCATCACGACGCCATTGCCTTCGTGTCGCCGGTCACCCGTCACGCGGTCTTGCGTGTCACAGCGTGTGACGTTTGTCGCCGCTGGTGAATCCCAGCAACGGTTGGGACACGCCGCGGCCTGCGGCGAAGACCTTGAACAGCTCTCCCATCTCGGCGGGACTGGTGAGCTTGTCGACCTGCCGCGCGAGGGGAAGGTAGGCGGGCGCATCCGTTGCGGGCGTTTCGGCCAGCAGGTCGGTGATGCCGCAGTTGATGAGAAACTGCGCCTGTGTGGTGTATCCGAGGAGACTGAGGCCGCTGCCGGTTGCTGCTTCGGCGATCGCGGTAAAGTCGATGTGGGTGGTGATGTCCTGCAGGCCCGGCAGAAAGAACGGATCGTCGTGCGCGCGATGCCGGTAGTGGCACATCAGCGTGCCGCGGCTGCGCTGCGGGTGATAGTACTCGTGGCGCGGGAAACCGTAATCGATGAAGAGCGCCGCGCCGCTTTCAAGCATGCCCGCTACGCTCCGGATGAAGCCACGCGCAGCGAGGCCGATCTCGGTCGTGTACTGGTCCGCCAGATCGAGCTCGCGCGCGGCGCTCAGCAATTCTCCGGTGGCGGGCCGGTGAGACCATTTGAACCCACCTGTCGCGCCCGGCACGACTCCCGC
>MEQT01000106.1 GCA_001770325.1 Betaproteobacteria bacterium RIFCSPLOWO2_02_64_14 | reverse complement strand
TGCTCAACGTGATGGCGGGGATCAATCTCGTGCACGTCCCGTACAAGGCCACCGCGCAGGCGACGCTCGACGTGATCGGGGGCCAGATCCAGCTCGCCTTCCCCAGCCTCACGTCGGTGCTGCCGCACGTGAAGGCGAGACGGCTCAAGGCCTATTCGATCACGACCGAGCGCCGTTCGCCGCTTGCGCCCGATCTCCCGACGATGGCGGAGGCCGGCGTGCCGGGTTATCAGGCGAGCATCTGGAACGGGCTGCTGGTCCCTGCCGGCACCCCGAAGCCCATCGTCACGCGCCTGAATCAGGCGGTGGTTGATCTGCTGAAATCCCCCGAAGCGCGCGATCGTTACGCAGCGGTCGGCGCGGAAGTGCTCTACAGCTCGCCCGCCGAGTTCGACGCCTTCATCCGCTCGGAAATGACCAAGTGGGCAAAGGTCATCCGCGTGGCAGGAATCCGCATCGATCTCGCGAGGTAGAGCTACTCGCCTTGAGGCCCGCCTCGGCGCCCTCGCCCGGCGCTACTCCGCCATGACCCCCGTCTCCTTGATGACCCTGGCGTACTTGGTCATTTCGGACTTGATGAAAGCGCTGAATTCGCGCGGCGTGTTGCCAACCGGTTCCGCGCCCTGTTTCACCAGAGCGTTCCGCATGTCGGCCGAATTGGTGGCCTTGATGGTCTCCGCGCTCAGTTTGGCAAGCACGCCGGATGGAAGCCCCGCCGGCGCCACCATTCCGTACCACGCGATGGATTCATAGCCGCGCAGGGCTGCCTCGGAGATGGTCGGCAGATCGGGCAGCGCGGCAATGCGCTTCGACGTCGTGACGGCCAGCGCGCGCAACCGCCCCGCCTTGGCGTGCGGTATCACGGTGAGCGTGCTCGTGATCATCATGTTGACATGCCCCGCGACGAGATCGACGAGGCCTTGATTGCCGCCCTTGTAAGGCACGTGGTTCAACTTCAACCCGGCCATATGGCCCATGAGGGCGGTGGCGAGATGCTGCGAGGAGCCGATTCCGCCCGAGGCATAGTTGAGGGGTTTCGCGCCTGATTTCGCCAGCGCGATCAGCTCCTGTGCGCTGCCCGCCTTGACCGTCGGATGCACGGTCAGTATGAGCGGCAGGATTGCGACCAGGCTCACCGGCGCAAAATCCCTCTCGGTGTCGTAGGGCATTTTCTTCTGCAGCAGCGGATTGATGGCATGCCCGATGGCAACGAACAGCAGCGTATGGCCGTCGGGATTCGCCTTTGCGGTCAACTCGGCGCCGACGACCCCGTTGGCGCCCGGCCGGTTATCGACGACGACCTGCTGTCCCCAGGCCTGCGTGAGCCTTTGGCCGATCATCCTCGCGAGGATGTCAGTCGATCCTCCGGGGGTGAATGGAACGATGATCCGGATCGGACGCGCGGGATAATCGGCCGCCGCAATCGGGGCGGCGGCTACTAGGACCAGCAGCATCAAGACTATAGGCTGGAAAGTCTTCATGTCTTCCTCCGTCCTTCACCCCCATCCCAACCTTCCCCCCTCAAGGGGGAAGGAGCGTTGTTGTCCTCCTCAAGGGGGAAGGAGAACTGCGTTACGAAATCGCGACGCTCACTGCGCGCGAGCTGCTCCAAAGCGGGACGAAAGCCGACTTGCCCCCGTTACCGCCGGTCACGACGAGCAGCACGTCCTCGGGCGTGCTCGTCACGCGCACGGCCTTCCCGGTAGCCGCATCGACCCGCCCATCGCGAGCGAAAATCCGTTCGTGCAGATACGCCTGAACCTCCCGGCGCGCGAGACCGCCTTGCGCCAGCGTGTGAGCGTGCTGCGGCGTGAGCAGCACCAGCACCTGGGAGCCCCGCGAGCCGCTGACGCGCGCAGCCGCCATCATTTGACTCAGGTTCGACAGCAACGGTTCCGCTTTCGTGCTCACCGCGTCAGCGGTTTCGATGAAGCCGTACGCCGCCGCGACCGTGGCCACCGTCGCATCGGCGCGAAATCCCCGCTCGAGGTGAAACGGCGGCCATGGGCTTGCCGCCGTGTGCTCGGCCGCGCAGAACGATAGTTTTCCCGGCCAGCCGAGGCAGGCCACATCGAGCAGCCCGGGGACCGCGCCGCCGACATTCATGAGCGCCAGACGCAGCGCGCGACCGATGGTAACGTTCGCCCTCGGCCCCGCTCCGAGCCCGTTGCTCCCCGCGTGCAATCCCATCGCGGCCGCCCCGGGCCCGCTGACGAGCACGACGACCGCGACATTCCCGGTAGTGGTTTGAACCGCCAGCAGGTTGAACTCGTCGCGCGCGACCGCCTGCACGGCTGCGACAAGGACGGGGAAAGAGGAGACGGGGCAGCCGGCCAGCACGGCGAGTGCGGCAAGCCGCTCGTGCGTGCACTCCCCCATCACCGGCGGCAGCGCCGCGACGATCGTGTCTCGGCCGCGTCCGCCGAGCATCGAATCGACCTCCGCACGGCCTGGCCTTGCCACCGGCAACCCGTCGGTTACGACGTTGCGATACGAATCGCCCAGAATGCCGCTGAGATCGACGGTTTCCAGTTCGAGCGGAACGTCGAACGACTGGTAGCTCGCGCCGGCCGCCATGAGCACTCAGGCCTCGATCTTCGACACCGGCTCGCCGAGAGCCTTCTCCAGGTCTTTGAGGCTCGCCGACGCCGCCTCCTTGATCAGCGGCACCGACTCCGCGGCGTCCGGTGACGCGGTGCCGATCGGAAGCACCAGCACGCGGGCGGGCGGGAGATTGACGGCCGCCGCGTACGCGCGTGCCTGTCGCTCGAAAGCCGGCGCCACGATGGCGACCGCCGGGACGCCCTTGTCCTCGAAATCGGCTGTGTCGCGGACACTCCGCGACGTGCAGGACCCTCAGGATCCCAGCGCGACGACCCCGGCGTCCACCTCGTTCGCCAGCTTCTCGAAGACGTCCTTGGGCAGCGGCTCGTTGATGCGCAGGCCGAGGTCCACCTTGTGGAGTACGACGGGGTGGATTCCATACTTCGTCTCCAGCAGCGCCTGATACGCCGCGAGCACGACATCGGCGTTCGGGCGGCTGTCATCGATGAACGCCACCCGCTTGCCTTGAAGATCAGCGAGTCCGGGCCGGGTAATACGCTCCTTTGATGCCGCCCTGGCCTCAGCCCTGGGCAACAGGACGGCGCCGCGTGCTGGTTGTGTTCCCGTGTTCACTTGACCCCTCTGCATCGCATGGACGAAAGCCGCGGCAATGACTGCGGCCTGAAAGTAACCGACATACGGTACACCCGCCAATGAATTTTCAACGTTGATATGGATCAAGGTTGCATCACTCAACGCCCGCTAGTCTTCCCGGTTGATGTCGACCCGCGAAGGAGGACACATGAGTTCGGTGCAGGTGCGTTCAACGAGGCTCGATCTGCCGGACGACGTAGAAGAGGTGTATGCGCACTTCGAGGCGAATGGTTTCGGCGATGGGCACCCCGTCATTCCCCCCACGGCTGACCGGGTCGAGCGGTTTCTGGAAGCCGGGAATCTGAGTCCGGATACCGAGATCGCCGTCCTCGAACCGGGCAAGGGTGTTGCAACCGTCGAGAAGATCGCTATCAATGCCGTGATGGCCGGCTGTCTCCCCGGTTACATGGATGTGATCATCGCCGCGATCGAGGCGCACGCCTCCTTTACCAAGCAGGGCAACGTCATGACCACGGCGCACAGCCTGTCGCCGCTAATCGTCGTCAACGGGCCGATCGCGCGGGAACTGGGCATCGCCTCAGGCGCCGGAGGTTCGGCGGTGAGTTGGCGGGCGAACGCGGCCATTGCGCGGGCCGTGCGCCTCTCCCTGATCAACATCGCGGGAATCCCGGGTTCCACCGATTGCAACACCTTCGTCTGGCTGCCTAAATACATGTACTGCGTCGCCGAGAACGACGAGGCCAATCCCTGGGAGCCGTTCGCCATCGAGAAGGGTTACACGCCGGACGACGATGTCGTCACGGTATTCTGGAAGGAACCGGCGCATCATATCGAGGTCATGTGGCCGACCACGGCCCAGGAATTGCTCGCCGCCTTCTGCGACTCGATGTGCACCGTGGCTTCCCGTTCGTCGTACGGCGAGGGCCAGGTGCTGATGGGTTTCTGCCCGGACCAGGCGCAGTTGTGCGCCAAGGCCGGCTTCTCGAAGAAGGACGTCAAACGCTTTTTCTTCGAGAACGCGCGCAAGCCGCTGCGGGCTTATGGACCGAAAGCCATCCCGCATTTCACCCTCGAGTGGCAGAAGTTCTACACCGCGTCGCCGGACACCATGGTGCCGATGGTGCGCTCCGCCGATGCGATCGAGATCATCGTGATTGGCGGCGCCGGCCCGAACTCGCTCTACTTTCCTCACGGGTATGGGCCGTTTACCCGGAAGATCGCGCGGCGCTGGCGCCCGCCGCGCACTTAGCCGGCCGCGAAAGAAAAGCGTCGCGTCTTCGATTACTATCGAGCTTTATGTAACTGTGTTACGTCGCTCGACCCTCACCCCGCGCCCGCGAAGGGCGGAGCAGGTTCCAAGCGTATTATGCTTGGATGCGACCCCGGAGTGGGATGCAGCGCCGCAGTCGTCCGCGTGCTTATGTGCGCCTTCACGGTCGCATCCCCAAGAATCGGGGCCCCTGCTCCACGTTCCGGCGCACCCTCTCCCGAGGGGCGAGGGGAGCGTCAAGCGAGTCCGGATGTATCATCCGGTATCGTAACAATCAATAGGAGCGAGATTTCGGGCGCTGAGCCGCCCTGCCATCGAAAAGGGAGTACGACGTGAGCCTGAAGATGATCAAACAGAATGAAACGATCCAGGCCGATGTGCTCGTCGTGGGAGGAGGCACCGCGGGTTTCGTTGCTGCAATAGCCGCGGCGCGAAATGGCGCAAAGGTCATTCTCCTGGAGCAGCGGGATCATCTGGGTGGGACGCACTCCGGCGGAATGGTCATGATGATCCGTTCGATGCGCCACATGAAGGCGCCAAAGAGCGCCGAGCACAAGAAAGTGATGATTACGAGCTACGAAAGCTCCTTTGAAGACGAACAGTTGGTTTTCTCCATCGCCCAGGAATACATCGACCGAATGCTCGAGGTCGGCGCCGCGTGGGGGATGACCGGCCAGGCAACCGCGAGGCAGTTGTTTGATCCGGAAATCGCCAAGTGGACCATCGAGCGCATGGTCGTGGAGGCGGGCGTGGACGTTTGGTTTTACGCCCAGGTAACAGACGTGTTGCTGTCAGACAATACGGTGCGAGGCGTAGTCGTCGAGAATTTGAAAACGAGAACGGAAATTCTTGCGCAGGTCACTATCGACGCAACGGGCGACGGGAATATATGTGCCGCAGCAGGCGCGAGTTTCGAGTTCGGCGACCCGGCGGAGGGTCATTGCCAACCCATGACCCTCTACTTCGTGATGGGAGGCGTAAAACTGGATGACACGCTCGCCTACATCCAGAACCATCCTGAGGAATTCAGCCAGGACTACGTAACCACCGTTCTGCGCCTCCGCGATGAAGGAAAACCGATTACAGTGCTCCCGTTCAAGGCGAAGATCAAAGAAGCATTGCAGAAAGGCGACTACCCGATTCCGTATGGTCTCAAAAACGTGAACCCGGATACGTTGACCTACATGGCGAGGCCCATGTTCAGAAACGGGAAATTTCGCTACGACCTGATCTCCCACAACATGGACATGGCGTATAACGTCGACGCCACCGACCGGAAGGAACTTACGAACGCGACCATGGGCATGAGGCACGTCGCCGTGCGCATGGCGGCCTTTTATCGAAAATACGTGCCCGGGTACGAGGATGCATATCTGGTCCACACGGCGCAAGTGGTCGGCGTACGCGATTCCAGGCGGATAGTCGGCGACTGTACGTTAAACAAGGACGACGTTCTCGCAGGGAAGCATTTCCCGGACGGCATCGGACGCTACGGAAGCGTGGTCGACGTGCATGACAAGGACGGAAAACAGTCGCTCATGCTGGTGGAAGTTGGCGGTTCCGGCTGGTTCCACATTCCATACCGCGCACTGCTGCCGCGCGGCGTAAGCAATCTTCTTGTGGCAGGCCGGTGCATCTCCACCGATTACATCGCCCAGGGCTGCACCCGTTCGCAAGCCGCCTGCATGATGACAGGGCAGGCTGCGGGAACAGCGGCTGCGCTGGCTGTGAAATCCCGAGTGGAGCCCCGGGCGGTCAACATCGGGCAGCTTCAGAAAGTACTGGCCTCTCAGAACCAACTGATCTGACGGAATCGGCAAGGGCCCGCCGCGCAGCGCTTACCGAAGTTCCCGGCGAACATCCCAGTGCAGCGATTCTCCCTGGCGGTAAAGGCGGCCGGATCGTGCGAAAGAATCTCTACGCCGTTCGGGCCTTGATGTCGGCCTCGGTCACGTCGCCCATGTAGGCGTAGCCGGTCTCCTCGACGCTGCCTGCGCCGATGTAAATTCCGATCGCCTCGAGGGGCTCGGTCTTGCTCAGGTTGTAGAGGAAGTGCTCGACGCCCTTGGGGATGTAGTGGACGTGGCCGCCACGCACCTCGGCGCGATCCGGGCCCGCGCCCGCGAGGCCGTGGCCCCGGATGACGTAGTAGATCTCCTCGCAGTTGTCGTGGCGGTGCTTCTTGTGGACAGCGCCAGGCATGAACTTCGCCCAGAACAGCGTCGTCGGGCTGCCATTGTGGCGGCCGATCGGCATGCGGAAGTCGGTGATGCTCCAGCCATCCTCCGCGCTCATCCGGGCTGGCTTCACGTCGTCGATGTGGACCAAGATGCCGTCGCTGAAACCTTTGCTGCGGGGCATTTTGAGGTCAGCCTCGGTCACATTGCCGCGGAATTCGTAACCCGTATCCGCAACGTCCTTCGCGCCGACGTAGAAGCCGATGACGAGCCCTTCCTCGTCCTTCGTCTCGTTGTGGAAAAAATGCTCCACGCCCTTGGGCATGAGCCGGCAGTGCCCGGGGCGGACCTCGGTGCGCTCGTTCGCCTGTCCGACGGTGCCGTGCCCCTGGAGATAAACCGCGA
>MEQT01000105.1 GCA_001770325.1 Betaproteobacteria bacterium RIFCSPLOWO2_02_64_14 | reverse complement strand
GTCATAGCTCGTGCAGATCACTTCGTCCCCCGGCCTGAAACGCGCGTCGTCCGACGAGACCACGGTTCCCGTCGCATCGATGCCGGCGTTAAGCGGGTACTTGCGGATGATTTTCCCACCGGCGCCGGTCGCGGCCAGCGCGTCCTTGTAATTGACGCTCGAGTAGCGGGTCCGGAACACGACCGCGCCCGCCGACAGTTCGTCGAACGCGACATCCGCGACACGCCCTGCCACCTTGTTATCGTCCCGAAAAATCCGGTAGGCCTTGAAGCGTTCCATGGTACTCCTCACGAAAGGTGTGGCTGGGTGAGATAGTCGCGGGTCTGCATTTCGGTCAGCCGGCTCACCAGCCGTTCGTTGAGCGATGCGTTGAGATTCGCCTGGAAGCTGTTTTCCGACGGCGCGTCCTCGACAAGCTCCGCCGCCGGCATGGCCGCCCCGATGATCAGTTTCACGCGCCGGTCGTAGAACTCGTCGACGAGCCAGACGAAGCGGCGCAGCTTGTCGGCATCGTCGATCGAGAACTGCGGCACACCCGACAGCAGCACCGTATGGTAGCGGCGCGCGAGTTCGATGTAATCGGCCTTGGCCCGCGGCCCATCGCACAGTTCGGGGAAATCGAACCAGGCCACGCCGCGCGCCTGCCGCCGCACGTTGACCAGCCGCCCCTCGATTTCCATCTGTCTTTCTTCAGCGGAGTCGTGGCGCGCGATGCTCAGATAGGCCTGCTCCAGCCGCGCATCCGAGTCGGCCTCGGTGTGGTACACCCCTGCCTTCTCGAGTTCGCGCAGGCGGTAATCCACGCCGTTATCGATGCCGACGACTTCCAGATACTGCGTGATGAGCTCGATCGCCGGCAGAAACTGGCTGCGTTGCAGGCCATGCAGGTAAAGCCCGTCCGGCTCGAAATTCGAGGTGGTGACGAGCACCACGCCCTGCTCGAACAGACCTTCCAGCAGCCGGCGCATCAGCATGGCGTCGGTGATGTCGGTGATGTGAAACTCGTCGAGGCACAACAGCCGCACGTCCTTCGCCAGAGCGCGCGCAAACAGGACGAGCGGGTCCGCCTGCCCCTGTAACTCGCGCAGTCCGTGGTGGACTTCCTGCATGAAACGGTAAAAATGAATGCGCCGCTTGCGTGCCACCGGAGCGCAGTTGAAAAAGCTGTCCATGAGGAAGCTCTTCCCGCGTCCGACGCCGCCCCACAGGTAAAGCCCGCTCACTACGCGCTTGCGCGCGAGCAACCGGATGAGCGGTGCCTCCATCTGCTCGAGACCGATCAGATCCTCGTAGAGCCGCTCGAAATGCGGTAACGCAGCGGTCTGCGCGGCATCGAGCAAGAAGCCATGCTCCGCCGCATGACGCCCGATCCACTGCGCAACGTCGGAGCTGTCCTGCGCGAAGGTGTAGTGGCCGTAGCGGTTGTCCGGCGCCGCCGGGGTTGCCTCGCTCATCGCCGGCAAAAGACGTGACCCGTGATCCGTGATCCGACAACGGCGAGAATCGAAGGGCGGGAATCACCCATCGGCATTCGGTGCGCAGTGCGCACCCTACGTTCTTGTCGGATCACGGCTCACGGATCACGCCGTTACAAATTCAGCGTGCGATTATCCACCGCCAGCGCGGCTTCCTTCATCGCCTCGGACAGCGACGGATGCGCGTGGCAGATGAGCGCGATGTCCTCGGCAGCCGCGCCGAATTCCATCGCCACCACTGCCTCCGCGATGAGTTCCGACGCCATGGGACCGATGATGTGCACGCCCAGGATGCGGTCGGTCGCGCGATCCGCGAGTAACTTGACGAAGCCGGTCGTATCACCGAGGGCGCGCGCGCGCCCGTTGGCCATGAAAGGAAACGATCCGGCGCGGTAATCGACTCCGTCGCTCCGCAACTGCTGTTCGGTTTTCCCGACCCAGGCGATCTCCGGGGAGGTGTAGATGACCCACGGCACGGTGTTGAAATCGACGTGGCCGTGGCGCCCGGCGATGCGTTCCGCCACCGCCACGCCCTCCTCCTCCGCCTTGTGCGCAAGCATCGGCCCCCGCACCACGTCACCGATCGCCCACACGTTCGGCAGATTGGTGCGGCAGTCGTCATCCACGGCGATGAACCCGCGTGCGTCAATTTCAAGGCCGACTGCGCCCGCGTTGAGTCCGTCGGTCCTGGGCGCCCTTCCGATCGACACGATAAGCTTGTCCACGGCGAGCGTCTGCGCCGCGCCGGTGCTGTCGGTGTATTCGACCGTCACGTTCTTCCGGGTGATGACCTTGCCCACCGTGACGCCCATGCGGATCACCATCCCCTGTTTGGTGAAGACCTTGAGCGCCTCCTTTGCCACCTGTTCGTCCGCCGCCCCGAGGAAAGCCGGCAGGGCCTCGAGCACCGTCACTTCGGCCCCGAGCCGGCGCCACACGCTGCCCATTTCCAGGCCGACCACCCCGGCGCCGATGACGCCAAGGCGCTTCGGAACTTCCGGTATCGCCAGCGCGCCATCGTTGTCGAGGATGAGGTGGTTGTCGAATGCAACGCCCGGCAGTGCGCGCGGGTCGGAGCCGGTCGCGACGACGATATTCCGGGCGGAAAGCGTCTCCTCGCTGTTGCCCGCCACTTTCACCTCATAGCCGCCGGCACCTTCGCCGGCAAGGCTGCCGCGGCCATGAAAAAAAGTTACCTTGTTCTTCTTGAACAGGTAGAGGATGCCCTCGTTGTTCTGGCGCACCACCTTGTCCTTGCGCTTGAGCATCTGCGCGACGTCGATCGAGAGCCCCTTGACCTGGATGCCGTGCTCGGCGAACGCGTGGGCCGCATGCTCGTAGTTCTCCGAAGACTGCAGCAGCGCCTTCGAGGGGATGCAGCCGACGTTGGTGCAGGTGCCGCCGGGCGCAGGCTTGCCGTCCGCGGTCTTCCAGTCGTCAACGCAGGCCGTCTGCAATCCGAGTTGCGCGCAGCGGATGGCGGCGATGTACCCGCCGGGCCCCGCGCCGATCACCACAACGTCAAATTGTCTGCTCATCGCACAAAGTGATCCGTGAATCGTGATCCGTGATCCGTGATCCGATGCCCAAGCCGGTACCTTGTCGGCTCACCGTTCACGGTTCACCGTTCACGCCCTCAGACGTCCAGGAGCATGCGCGCAGGGTCTTCCAGCGCGTCCTTGATCGCAATCAGCGTGAGTACCGCCTCGCGCCCGTCGATGATGCGGTGATCGTACGAGAGGGCAAGGTAGTTCATGGGGCGAATGACGATCTGTCCGCTCTCGACCACCGGCCGCTCCTTGGTGGCATGCACGCCCAGGATCGCGCTCTGCGGCGGATTGATGATGGGCGTGGACAGCATCGAACCGAAAACTCCGCCGTTGGAAATGGAGAAGGTGCCGCCGGTCAGATCCTCGATCGCGAGTTTTCCGTCCTGCGCGCGTTTTCCGAAATCCGCGATCTGCTTTTCGATCTCCGCCAGGCTCAGCTGGTCGGCATTGCGGATGATCGGCACGACCAGTCCGCGCGGGCCGCCCACCGCCATCCCGATATCGTAGTAGCCGTGGTAGACGATGTCGTTGCCGTCGACCGAAGCATTGACGATCGGATACTTCTTGAGTGCGTACACCGACGCCTTTACGAAAAACGACATGAACCCGAGTTTGACGCCGTGCTCCTTCTCGAACCGCTCCCGGTAGCGGTTGCGCAGCTCGATCACCGGCTGCATGTTCACTTCATTGAAGGTGGTGAGGATCGCCGCGGTCGACTGCGACTGCAGCAGCCGTTCCGCAATGCGCGCGCGCAGACGCGACATCGGCACCCGTTGTTCGGGGCGGTCGCCCAGCGCTCCCAAATCCACCGCGGAAGCAGGAGCGCGCGGCGGAACGGAAGCGGCCGGCGATGCCGGTCTTGCGGCGGCCTGGCCACCACCTTCGACGACACGCTGCACGTCCTCCTTGGTCACGCGCCCGCCGCGGCCGGTACCTGTGACTGAGCCGACATCCACCTGTTTTTCAGCCGCAAGCTTCTGCGCCGCGGGCATTGCCGTGGCTGCAGAAGGCCTTTGTGGAGGCTTGGGCGGTACTGTCTCGTCCCCTTTAGCCGTTGCGGTGGAAACCACCGCAACGGCTTCGGTGTCGATCTGCGCGATCACCTCGCTGCTCGCGACCGTGCTGCCGTCGCCCTTGACGATCTTCACCAGCACGCCGGACTGCGGCGCGGGCGTCTCCAGCACGACCTTGTCGGTCTCGATATCGACCAGGTTCTCGTCGCGCTTGACCGGATCGCCAGCCTTCTTGTGCCACGCGACCAGGGTCGCCTCGGCCACCGATTCCGACAACTGCGGGACTTTGACGTCAACCAGCACGATCGTTCCGTCCGCCTGTGCGTCAGTGCTCTTCGCCGGCCGACAGCGGGCGCGGCTGCTGCGTCACGCGCCGCGGCTCGCTGCCGCCGGACAACGTGATCGCCTGGTCCACCAGTTCCTTCTGCTGCCGGTCGTGCAACGACTTATAGCCTGCGGCGGGCGAAGCCGACGATTCGCGTCCCGCGTAGAAGATCTTCTGGTGCGGCAGGAGGTGGCGCATCAGGTAATGCTGGATGTGGCGCCACGCGCCCTGGTTGCGCGGCTCCTCCTGGCACCACACGATCTCGGTCGCACTCTTGTAGCGTTCGATCTGCGCGCGAAAGTCGTCGTGGGGAAACGGGTACAACTGCGCGATCCGCACCAGCGGCAGATCCTTCACGCCGCGCGCACGGCGCTCGGCGCGCAGGTCGTAGTAGACCTTGCCGCTGCAGAAAATCACGCGCTGCACCTGATCCGCACGGATGTCCTGCGCCTCCCAATCCTCGTTGACCGCCCGGAACCTGTCGTTCGCGAACTCCTCCAGTGGCGAGACCGATTCCTTGTGCCGCAACAAGCTCTTGGGCGAGAAGATGACGAGCGGCTTGCGATACGGACGCACCATCTGCCGGCGCAGCAAATAATACATCTGCACCGGCGTGGCTGGCATGCACACCTGCATGTTGTAGTCCGCGCACAACTGCAGGAACCGTTCCACGCGCGCCGACGAATGTTCCGGCCCCGCGCCCTCATAGCCGTGGGGAAGCATCAGCGTGAGCCCGGCCATGCGCCCCCACTTGACCTCGCCGGATGCGATAAACTGGTCGATCACCACCTGCGCGCCGTTGACGAAGTCCCCATACTGCGCCTCCCAGACCACCAGTTCGTTCGGCTCCGAGGTCGCATAGCCGTACTCGAACCCCACCACCGCCTCTTCCGAGAGCACCGAATCGATTACCAGGAAATCCCCCTGCTTGGGGGCGATGTGCTGCAGCGGCATCCAGGTGCCCTGGTCCCAGCGTTCCCGGTTCTGGTCGTGCAGCACCGCGTGCCGGTGGAAGAACGTTCCGCGGCCGGAATCCTGGCCCGACAGGCGCACCGAGTAGCCTTCGTTGAGCAGCGTCGCGTAGGCAAGCAGTTCCGCCATGCCCCAGTCGAGCGGCAGTTTTCCCTCGGCCATCAGCATGCGGTCCTGCACGATCTTCGCCACCCGCGGATGCAGCTTGAAGTTGGCGGGCACGTCGGAGAGCTTGCGGGCGAGCATCTTGAGCGTATCGAGCGGCAGCCGCGTGTCGTCGTTCTCGTTCCACTTGGTGCCGACGAACTTCTTCCAGTCGGTCTCGAACGGCGGGCGGTAGTTGGAGAGGATCGTCTTGTTGGTGTGATAGCCGCGGTCGAGCGCTTCGCGATAGGTGGAGACCATTGCATCGGTCTCGCTCTCGGCCATCACACCCTCGGCAACCAGCCGGTCGGCATAGACCTTGCGCGGAGTCGGGTGCGACTGGATGTTGCGGTACATCAGGGGCTGCGTCACCATCGGCTCGTCCTGCTCATTGTGCCCCAGGCGGCGATAGCACACGAGATCCACCACCACGTCCTTGTGGAATTTCATGCGGTAGTCGAGCGCGATCTCGGTGACGAAGCACACCGCCTCGGGGTCGTCGCCGTTGACGTGGAAAATCGGTGCTTCGAGCATCTTCACCACGTCCGAGCAATAGAGCGTCGAGCGCGCGTCCCGCGTATCCGAGGTGGTAAAGCCGATCTGGTTGTTGATGATGATGTGCACGGTGCCACCGGTGCCGTAACCCCGCGTCTGCGCGAGGTTGAGTGTTTCCATCACCACGCCCTGACCCGAAATCGACGCATCACCGTGGACCAGAACCGGCAGCACCTGGTCTCCCGTGCGGTCCTTGCGCCGGTGCTGGCGCGCGCGCACCGATCCCTCCACCACCGGATTGACGATTTCAAGGTGCGAGGGATTGAAGGCAAGCGTGACGTGCATCGGGCCGCCAGGGGTCATCACGTTCGACGAATAGCCGTCGTGATACTTCACGTCTCCGGCCAGCACCGCCGTGTGCTGCTTGCCTTCGAACGATGAAAAGAGATCCGCGGGCATCTTGCCCAGCGTGTTCACCAGCACGTTGAGCCGGCCGCGATGCGCCATGCCGATCACCATCTCCTGCGTGCCCGCTGTCCCGGCGCGCTGCAGCAGGTGGTCGAGCAACGGGATGAAATTATCCCCGCCCTCGAGCGAAAACCGGGTCTGCCCCACGTACTTGGCGTTGAGGTACTTCTCGAGCGTCTCGGCGGCGGTCACCCGTTCCAGAATGTGTTTCCTCGCCTCCGCGCTGTAGCTGGGCCGCCCGCGCGAGGGTTCCAGGCGTTCAGAGATCCAGCGCTTCTGCGGGATATCCGACATGTACATGTACTCGACGCCCACCGCGCGGCAATAAGTGTCCTTGAGCGCCTGCAGGATGTCGCGCAACGTCGAGTTCTGCGCAATGTGCAGCGTACCCGAATCGAATACCTTGTCGTAATCGTTCTCGGTCAGACCGTAGAAGGCGGGATCGAGCTCTGCGATCACCGGCTTCTCCATGCGCCGGAGAGGGTCGACGTCGGCGACGCGGCAGCCCTGGAAGCGGTACGCCGAGATCAGCTGCAGTACCGCGAACTGATTCTGCAGCGCCTGCGGGGACGGACCCGCCGCAGCC
>MEQT01000104.1 GCA_001770325.1 Betaproteobacteria bacterium RIFCSPLOWO2_02_64_14 | reverse complement strand
CAAGGTGTCTTCTACAACTTTTTCTTTGTGCTTTTCCTGTTATCGCCCAAGACCGCGCATCGCGTAACGGGTTACTTCGAGGAGGAAGCGGTCTGCAGCTACACGGAGTATCTGGCTGGCGTGGACAACGGCACCCACGCCAACGTTCCGGCGCCCGGGATCGCGATCAATTACTGGAAGCTTGCCCCCGATGCGCGGTTGCGCGACGTCATCGTCGCCGTCCGCGCAGATGAGGCCCATCACCGCGATGTCAATCATCGATTTGCCGACGAGCTTGCCTGACCGGCGCCGGGCGACCCGTTCTCCCACGCATCTCCCGAAAGCTGTACCAGCCTGTCCGCGGCGGCCGGTCCCCAGCTGCCCGCCGGATAAAAACGCGGCGGGGAGCGCTTGCGCAGCAACGGGGTGTAGAGGCGCCATGCGGCTTCGGTTTCGTCGGCATGAACGAACAGCGTCTGGTCGCCCTGCAACACGTCCAGCAGCAAGGTCTCGTAGCCGGCCGACAGCGTGCCAAACGCCTCCGCGTAGCGGAATGTCATGCGCTGCGTCTGCAGCGTGAAACGCTCACCGGGCGTTTTGACTTCGAACGAGAGATCGAACCCTTCATCCGGTTGCAACGTGATCACCAGCGCATTGGTGCGAGCAGGGATGCGGGAAGCGCGCCCAACGATGGAAGGGAACAGGGCCACCGGCGGACTGCGGAAATGGATCGCGATCTGCGTGACCCGCCGCGGCAGGCGCTTGCCCGTGCGCAGATAAAACGGCACTCCTTGCCAGCGCCAGTTCTCGATCTGCAGGCGCATGGCAACGAAGGTCTCGGTGGCGGAAATCGCCGCGACACCCGGCTCATCCCGGTAGCCGGGCACTCTCCTGTCATTCAGCCTGCCCCGCGTATATTGGCCGAACACCACGTCTCGATGGCGAATCGGCGCTGCCGAACGCAGCACTTTGACCTTTTCGAAGCGGATGCTGTCCGCTTCAAGGGCGGCGGGCACTTCCATCGCGATCAGGGTAAGCAGCTGGGTGAGATGATTCTGCACGATGTCGCGCAGCGCACCGGTTTGTTCGTAATAACCGGCACGACCCTCGATACCAAGCTCTTCCGCGACCGTGATCTGGACGCTCTTCACGTGATCGCGGTTCCATGCCGACTCGAACAAGCCGTTTCCGAAGCGGAAAGCGAGCAGGTTCTGCACGGTTTCCTTGGCAAGATAGTGGTCGATCCGGTACACCTGCTTCTCGTCGAAATGCTTGTGCACCAGAGCGTTCAGACGCCGCGCCGACGCCAGGTCGCGCCCAAACGGCTTTTCGATGACCAGTCGCGTCCAGCCCTGGCTGCGATTGAGACCCGCTTCCGCCAATGATTCGATGGCGGCGGAAAAGGCGCCGGGCGGCAGCGCCAGATACAACACGCGGTTGCCATGAATTCCGCTGCCATGCTCGATGCTGGCGATGCGTGCGGCGAGCGCCTGGTAGTCGGCGGCGCTGGTTTCGTCCACTGCCTGATAGTGCAGGCAGCCGTCGCACCAATTGCGGGTACCAAGCCGCGCCGACAATCCGGCGTCCGCCAGTATCTTGCGGGCCCACCTGCGGAATCGAGCATCGGTCAGGTTCGGGTCGCGTGCCACTCCCAGAATCGCGTGTTTCCCGGGCAGCAGCTTGTTGTTCGCGAGATAAAACAGCGCCGGCAGCAGCTTGCGGCGCATGAGATCGCCGGTCCCGCCGAGTATCACGAAGATGCATGAATCGATCATTCCCATGCGATTACTCTTTCTTGATCTCGTCGCCGCCGACCATGATGCTGTAGCCGTTCTTGAGGCCCCACACGCCGCCGCTGGTTCCCGCATCGACGTAGTGGATTCGACTCGCCGCCAGCATTTGCGCGCGGCGCTTTCAGTTGATCGACGAGGGCCGCGAGCGATGCGGCCGGGACAACGCCTTTGTCCGCCGCGAGCCTGCGTGTGTCCGCATTGCGTGCAAAGCCGACCACGCGGTGGCCGCCGCGCAACAGGCGTTCCGCCATGCTCGCGCCCATCCGGCCCAGGCCGATCATTCCAAGTTCCATGCTCATAGCCAACCTCCGGTGAAGCCCGCGCGCCTTACGCGGCATTCTGGTCTTGCCGCTCCCACAGGCGAAAGCCGCCCAGAAACGCATCGGCGTTCTTGCCGCGGCGGGTCCGCGGCGGCAGCCGCTTCATATGTCTGGCATTTCCGCCGCCCAGCACGATGTAATCGGGCAGCAGCGCCTTGCGGAAACTCTCGACGACAGCCCTTACCTTGTCGTGCCATTTTTTGTTCCCGAGTTGCTTTCGCCCCTGATTGCCAAGAAAGCCTTCGTAGGTGCAACCATCGGCGTAGTGCAAATGTCCCAATTCCATCGCGGCAATCACGCCGTCGACGATGAGCGCCGACCCCAGTCCGGTTCCCAGTCCAAGAAACAGCATCTTTCCGCCTTCGTAGGCGCCGAGCGCCTGCATTGCCGCGTCGTTGATGGTCTTGACCGGGCGCCCGAACGCTGCCTGGAAATCGAAGCCGATCCAGCCCGTCCCCAGATTGTGCGGCTCGCGCGCTATTCTGCCCCGGCGCACTACGCCGGGGTAGCCGATCGAAACCGCGTCGAAGCGCCACCCCCTGGTGATTTTCAGAACCTGCCTCACCATCCTGTTCGGAGTCAGCTTCGGTCCGGATTTGAATTTGACGGGACTCCTGTGACCGGTGGCAACGCACTTGACGTGAGAACCCCCGACGTCGACGACCAGTATCCTCACGTGCCTGTCCATCCGCCGCTTCATGCCGGTTGCGTCACGGCGGCAGGCCGCTCGCCTTTCGCGCAGGCGCGTTGGGCCTGTTGCACAGGAATGGATAGTAGACGAGCGGTGTTGAGCAGCGCCATGTGCGTCAACGCCTGCGGAAAGTTTCCGAGCATGTGCCGCGCGTGCGGGTCGTATTCCTCCGCCAGCAATCCCAGGTCGTTGCCCAGTGCCAGCAGCCGCTCGAACAAAGCCTCGCCCTCGTCGCGGCGTCCGGTCAGCACCAGACAATCCGCAAGCCAGAATGAACAGGGTAGAAACGTGCCCTCGCCCGGCGGCAGGGCGTCCACATTGGTTTCCGACTGATAGCGCAGCACCAGCCCATCGACAACGAGGTTGCGCTCGATCGCAGCGACGGTACCGAGCACACGGGGATCGTCGGGCGGCAGGAAGCCGACCTCGGGAATCAAGAGCAGACTTGCATCGAGATGCGGCGAGCCGTAGGACTGCACGAACGTGTTGGTGCGCGCATCGTAGCCCGCTGCGCAGACCTGGGCGTGTATCGCCTCGCGCAGGTGCCGCCAATGCTCGACGGGGCCCTCGAGCCCGAAGGCCTCAGCATCCTTGACCGCCCGATCGAACGCCACCCAGGCCATCACCTTGGAATGGGTGAAATGGCGGCGCGGCCCGCGAATTTCCCAGATGCCCTCGTCCGGCTGCTGCCAGCTCGACGCCAGGAATTCGAGGAACACGACCTGTATTTTCCAGGCTGCCGGCTCGGGCTCCAGACCGGCGGCTCGCGCAAGGTGCAGGGTGTCCATGACTTCGCCGTAAACATCGAGCTGGAATTGCGTCGATGCTGCGTTTCCCACGCGCACCGGAACCGCTCCGCCATAGCCGGGCAGCCAGCCCAATTCGTGCTCATCGAGGCGCCGCTCACCCGTGACGCTGTAGAGTATCTGCAAATCCTGCGGAGAGCCCGCCGCGGCTCGCAGCAGCCATTCGCGCCACGCGACCGCCTCCTCCTGATAGCCGGCAAGCAGCAGCGCGTTCAACGTGAACGTGGCATCACGCAGCCAGCAGTAGCGGTAGTCCCAGTTGCGCACGCCGCCCCGTTGCTCCGGCAACGAAGTCGTGGGCGCCGCGACGATCCCTCCGGTGGGCGCATAGGTCAGCGCCTTCAACGTGATCAGCGAGCGCACGACGGCAGCGCGCCAGCGTCCCTGGTAGGTGCAGCGCTTGGACCATGTACGCCACTCGTTCTCGGTTGCCGCCAGCGCCTGCTCCGGGTCGACGGCTGGCTGGGTCACTTCATGAGAGGGGCGGTAATTGAGCGCGAACGGCGTGCGCTCGCCCCTGCCGACGTGAAACTCGGCCACGGTTTTCATGTTTTCGCCGTGGACCGCGACTGGAGTGTGCAGTTCCAGCGTGTCCGGCCCCGCGGTTGCCAGCAGCGTGTCAGCAGAGCGCCGCACCCAGGGCACGATGGAACCATAGTCGAAGCGGATGACGAGTTCCATGCGCATGGCCACTCGCCCGCGCAAGCCCTCGACGATGCGCAGGACATCCCAGCGCTCATTCGAGAGCGGCATGCAGTCGATGATGCGCACCGCGCCATCGTTCGTCTCGAATTCGGTTTCCAGAATCAGCGTGCCGTCGCGGTAGTTGCGCCGTGAGCTGCGCACGTCCGCGGCCGGCGCGATCAGCCAGCGCCCATGCGCGGGGCCTCCCAGCAACGCTGCGAAGCACGCGGCCGAATCGAACCGGGGAAAGCACAGCCAATCGATGGAGCCGTCGCGGCCGACCAGTGCCGCGGTATGGCAGTCGCCGATCAGTGCGTAGTCCTCAATCGGAAGCGACATCGGTCTCGCGGCTGTCCTTTGCTCAGATACCCGCGGCCAGCTTACTTACAAGGGAAACCCCGCACTGTTCGGTACCGCACATAGTCAGGACCCTTGTCACGGGCATCTGCGTACGAGCGCACAGACCGCGTGGTCATGGATTCGTAGCCTCCATCCTGACGCGGGCGGATAAACGCGGAATTCACCAGGCAGTACGCATTGGGGTTCACAGTCTTGGATCCGCTTCGCGGGTTCTGGTCCGATAGCGACGCGCCGGCGTGAACCTCGGGCCAGCAGCTCGGACGCCGCGCGGCATCGCTCCGGCTAGCGGGCCCTTCGTTCTTCCTCTCGCTTCAGTTTCTCCTCGAGCCGGAGTTTTTCCTCCAGTTTCAGTTGCTCGTCGCTCTTTTTCTCGCCGCGCTTTTCTGCGGATTTGGCGGCTTCAGACCTCGGCGGCGATGCTTTCTGCGCCTCCGGCGGACGTGGCACGGTCACTGGTGGTTTTGGAGCGTCCCGCGCTTCTGGCCGCGGTGGCGCTTTCTGCGCCGCAGGTGGTTTTGGCACGCTCACGGGTGGCGGTGGTGGCGCCTTGCGGACCTCCGGTGCCTTTGGAGCCTCCTGCACTTCCGGCCGCTGCGGTCGCTTCTGTGCTTCGGGTGGTGGCGGCGCTTTCTGCGCCGCAGGTGGTTTTGGCACGCTCACGGGTGGCGGTGGCGGCGCCTTGCGGACCTCCGGTGGCTGTGGAGCCTTTTGTGCTTCCCGTGCCCCTGGTACTTTCTTCGCTTCGGATGGTTGTAGTCCCTTCGTCGCTTCCGGCGCCTGCGTCCCTCCAGGGGCAGCAGCTTGCCGCTTGGGTGGCGCCACCGCAGGCTTCGTGGGAGTCACGACTTTGACGAGAGGTGCCGGCACTGGCGCCGTGGGCTTCACCGCCGCCAGCGCCGCGGCATCGAGCGGCTTGCCGGGCTGCGCCGCGAGTGCGGCCTGCTTTGCCGCAAACGGGACCGGCGCGGGCGGGGGTGGTGCCTTCGCCACGACCGGTCGCTTCAGTGCTTCCGCCGGCGGCTTGCTGCCCGCTGCCGCTGCGCCGCGCACGCTGGCCTGGACCGGCGCTACCGCGGCGACTGCGGTGACCGGCGCCTTCGCGATTGCCTCTTTGGAGAGGCGGACTGCGGCCTTGCCGACAGGCTGCGATTGCACGAACGCGGTGTTCGGAACGGCGACGATCGCGCCGGGTACCCGTTGGTTAATGTAGGTGATGTTGCGGACATTGACGTTGTTGTACACGTTGGTGATGTTGGTGGTGTTGATCGTCGTATTGCTGGTGTTGATGTTGTTGAAATAGCTTCGGCTCACCGGGTATGACGGCCGGTACACGTCGCGAGGGCCGAGCGGAAACCACGCGACACCTAAGACGTTACCGATGGAGATCGCTATCTGGAAATTGCTGCCGCCGACGAAGGCGACCAGGGCGGGCGCGTAGACCGGCCGCGAGCGAATCGGCCCCGGGACCCAGCCCCATGTCCCCCTCATATTCGCCCAGCGGCCGTAGTGAGATACCGCGAAGCCCCACGGCGCGTCATCCACCCAGGTCCAGCCCCACGGGTCGACCCACGCCCAATGTCCGTCGTGGTAAGGCGACCAGCCGGCCGCAACTCGAGTCGGTACCCACACGTTGCCGTAGCCCTCGGTGACGCGCCAGCTGCCGTAGTCGTCGAGGTCCTCGTAGCCGATCACATCGCGCGAGACGTAGCGTGCGGAAACCGCTCCGCGGCGGTCACGGTCGGAGGACCAGCGGTCGAACTCGTCGGCCCGCGGCGCCTCGAAGTACTCGTAGTCGCTCAAGTCGGTCCCGGCAAAACGGTACGCCTCCCGCGCGTTGACGACGTACGCTGCGCCGTCGCCATACACCTCGGCCTGGCCGCTGCGCACCACGACGGCGGTGGTATCGCCGGCGGGATCGACGTCGATCCGGTATTGGCCGGGCCGGCGGATCGCATACGCGAGATTCGGCGTGGCGATCTCGAACACTTCCTGTGGGCCGAGGCGCCGCACGCGAACGTTCAGCGTGCCTTGCGCCAACTGCACTTGCGCGACGCGGTCCTCGAGATTGAGCAGCGCCACGCTGGTGCTCCCGCTCATGCGAATCGCGGCTGAACCGACTTGCAGTTCCGCCCGCGCTCCGGCATCCACCCACAGGCGATCGCCGGTGATCAGCGGCCGGTTCATCGTCGCCAGCACCCAGTCGTTCTCGCCGGCCGGGGAGAAGCTCACCGCGCCGGTGATGTAGCCCAGCCGCGCCACGCGTGTCGGCGGGTCGGCGCTCGCCCACATGGCCCATGCCAGCACGGTAAGGCCGAGCAGCAGCGTGAAGATTCGAGTGCGAGCGTGTAGCTCATTCATGGTGATACTCCATACTGTTTTCGAGGCCCCCGTAGTCTTGTTTTCATTCGATGCTCACAAGGCGCTGCGCCTGCTGATGACTCTAAGCAACACGACCACGATGGCGATCACCGGCAGAACATGAATGAGACCACCCATGGTGTAGGAGGAAACGAGGCCCAGCAGCCACAAGATGACCAGAGCAACGGCAATCAGCTTCCCTTGAGCCGCATGTCATTCTTGACGGATTTCACGCCCTTGACGCCGCGTGCAACCGCGACCGCCCGGTTGATATCGGCACGGGAATTGACGAAGCCGCTCAACTGAACCGTGCCCTTGAAGGTTTCAACATTGATCTCGGTCGATTTCAGAGTCGGTTCGTTGAAAATCGCCGCTTTCACTTTGGTGGTGATGACGGTATCGTCGACATACTCGCCGGTCCCCTCTTTCGTGGACGTCCCTGCGCATCCGAGCAAGGAAGCGAGCAGGATCGCGCAGATGAAAGTAACAAATCTATTGGCAGGTCTCATTTCGACACTCCTTATAAAGCACTAATTTACGATTCGTCTCGACCAAGAGGAACGCAAGTGCCAGGCGTTCCCGTATCGATACCGGCCGGCGACAGCAATCTGCCGCGCCCTGCCGGTATCGACACTTGTGAATATTAGGTACCTCCCCCGGGATTT
>MEQT01000103.1 GCA_001770325.1 Betaproteobacteria bacterium RIFCSPLOWO2_02_64_14 | reverse complement strand
TTCCAGGGCCGTGCGAACTGCGGCGCCTGGGCCAAACGATAAGAAAATCAATCCGGCCGCGATCTCGCCGCACCCACCCCCGTGGGTCGGGAGCAAGTGCGAAAGCGCTCGCACAGTGCGTAAACAGGCCTGATGTTCATGCTGGATTCCGCCTCCCCAAGGGAAAAAACCGCTATCGGCGCGAGTCGTGAACAGGATCAGCGCTCAGTTGCCGAGCAATCCAGCCCACCGCTCAGAGCAAGGCAAGTGCATTCCCATCGCATGGCGGTCTCGAGGGGTCTTTCCGTACGGCAGCTCAGGCGATATCGGGAACCGGATGATAGGTCAGTGGCAAGCTGACATGCCGGGGCCAGCTCGCGGGATCGACCGGTGGACTGCGCTCGGTGGGCAGCGGCGCCCACAATCCCGGGTGTTCGAGGATGCGCCGGATGACTCCCGGCTCCTCGACCGGCGATTATCCCGACTTCTTCGCCATCGCTGCGACCAGCGCGCTCAGTGGAATCGCGGTCGTACGCCGATCGAGGTCGAACGTCTCGGTCCCGGGATACACCACATAGCGGTGGGTTGCACCGACATCGTCGCTCCCGACATCGAATCCCTTCGAGCGCACCGGGGCGAGCGAGCGCTTGATCTCGATCGCAAACACCCGTGCGCCCGGAAGCTGGAGTACCAGATCGATCTCGGCGCCCGCTGCGGTTCGATAGAACCATGCCTCGGTGCCGCGCGGAGCGGCGGCGCACAGGTTTTCGATCGCGTAGCCTTCCCAGCTCGGCCCCGCCACGGGATGGGCAAGAACGTCGTCGCGCCCGCGCAACCCGAGCAGGGCGTGCGTGACACCGCTGTCGCGGACGTATACCTTCGGCGAACGCACCAGGCGCTTGCCGGCGTTGCGCGACCAGGGACGTAGCTGGCGCACGAGCAGCAGGTCGGTGAGCAAGTCGAGGTAACGGGTCACCGTCTGGCCGCTCACCGCGAGTCCCGCGGCGATACGCGAATGGTTGACGAGCTGCCCCTGCTCGTGCGCCAGCATGGTCCAGAAGCGGCGCAGCGTTTCGGCCGGAATGCGTGGCCCGAACTGTGGAATGTCGCGCTGCAGGTAGGTCTGGACAAAGGCCTGCCGCCACGCGAAACTCGCCGCATCGTTCGCGGCGAGGAAACTGTCGGGAAACCCGCCGCGCACCCACAACGACTCGCCTTTCGCGCGCTGCGGCGCAACCTCGCGCTCAAGCAACGCAGTGAGCTCCGCATAGGCGATGCGCCCGGCGAGCGTTTCGGATGACTGCCTGAGCAGATCGATCGAGGCCGACCCGAGCAACAAAAACCGGCCCGCCCGCCGGCCTTCCGCACGGCCCCGGTCGATGAGTCCGCGCAATACCTGGAACAGTCCCGGCAAACGATGGATTTCATCGAGAATCACCAGGGCGCCCTCCTGCGAGGCAAGGTAATGCTCGGGGTCGGTGAGCCTCGCAAGGTCCGAGGGCATCTCAAGGTCCAGATAAACCGCGGCCCGTCCGCGCGCTCGCGCCAGTGCCCGGGCGAGCGTGGTTTTGCCAGCCTGGCGCGGACCGAGCAGCGCCACGGCGGGGAACTGTCGCAGCAGCGCCTCGACCTGCGGTTGCGCCGAGCGGGCAATGAGCGGGTTCTTACGGACCATGAAATTCTTCCATGATGTGGAAGATTTACAATGTTAAAAGGGGGTAGACACCGGGTGTCAAGGGTTCCTTTATAGTCCCGCGCCGTTGGTCGAACCCATGAAAGGCATAGTCAAAACTGGATTCGGGAAGACCGACCGTCCAGGATCATAGGGAGGCCTGCCTGCGATAGGCAGGCTTGTGGCAACGGAGTGATGGATAGCGGTTTTCCCCTGGGGAGGCGGAAGCCAGCATGGACAGAAGGCCCGTTCTACGCACTGTGCGAGCGCTTTCGCACTTGCTCCCGGCGCGTGGGCTCGGCGCGGCGGAATCCCAGGCGGATTGATTTTCTATCGTTCCCGGCGGTTCCTACCCTGCTCACCGTTCACCATTCATCATCCACCGTGCTTACCGCCGCAGGCGCAGGTAGATCTCGGGCAGTTTGTTGGGCAGGCTGTTGATGTGGTCGAGCACCAGGTAGTGCCCGCGCCCGAAAATCTGCGGCAGGTACTGGTTTGCCATGGTATCGACGGTGATGCAGAACGGATGCACGCCCTTGCTCACCGCTTCCTTCACCGCCATGCGGGTATCCTCGTGGAGATAGCGCCGGTCGCCCCCGTCGTCGTAATCCTCGGGACGGCCGTCCGAGAGGATGAGCAGCAGCCGGCGGCGGCTGTCCACGCGCTCGAAGCACGCGGTGGCGTGCCGGATCGCCGCGCCCATGCGGGTCGCGAGCCGCCCCGACATGCCGCCGATCTGGCCGCGCACGTCGTCCGTGAGCGGCTGCGCGAAGTCCTTGATGGTGTAGTAAGTCACGTTGTCGCGATACTTGGAGCAGAACCCGGCGATCGAGTAGCTGTCGCCGACCTCCTCCATGCTCTCGGCGAAGAGCAGCACGCCGGCGCGCACGCGATCGACGAGGCGCCCGCCGCCTTCGGGCAGATGCTGCATGATCGAGGTCGACATGTCCGCGAGCAGCGTCACCGCGATCTCGCGCTGGCGCATCTCGCGGCGCCGGTAGATCGCGGGCTTGGGCGAACGGCCCGCGATCTTCTCCGCCACGTAGCTCACCACGGCGTTGATGTCCATGTCGTCGCCATCGAGCTGCTGCACCAGCGGCGCGAGCCGCGTCGGTTTCTGCGCCTGGATCGCCTTTTTCAGGCGCTTCAGCGCGTTCGAGTACTGCTTCACCAGGCGGCCGGTTTCCGCCATGTTCGATTCGCCGAGCTTTTTCTCCTGCACCCAGCTCCAGTTGCGCTTGTAGCGCGACTCGCGGTAATCCCACTCCGGATAAGGCTTGCCCTTGTCGGAACTGCCGGCGTTGCGCTGCTCCTGTTCGGCCTTGCTCGCCTGGCGGCCGGACGCGCCGCTGGAATCGCCCAGACCCGCCACTTCCTGGCGCTTGCCGCCGTCCTGCTGGTCGCCGGCCTCGGCGTTCTGCGCCGCTTCGTTCTGCTCTTCGCCCTGCTCCTGCTGCTCCTGCGAGTCGGCCCCCGATTGCGTCTGCTGCTTCTGCTGATCCTGGCGTTGCTGCGGGTGCGCGAGGCGCGACGAGTTCGGTCCGCGTCCCGGCAGATAGGCTGCGTGAAACACCTCGAGTTCGGACACGTGCGGGAGCCCATCGTTGCTGTAGATCGCGGTCGCGACGCGGAATGCATCCGCCACCGTCGCGGTGGAATCGAGCAGCGGACCGAAACGCTTGCTGCGTACGCCCCGGGCGCGCGTCGCCGCGAGCGCCTCATCCAGGCTCGCGAGTGCGAGGTTGAAGTAAGCGGCCGCCTCGACCGGCCGCGGCGGGGCCGCCTGCGCGGCGGCAATGAGCCGGGGCAGGTAGTTCGGGATCAGGTGCTGCGCCTGAAAATCAACGCGCAGGTCCTCGCAGAGATCGAATATGAGCTGAAAGCGCAGCGCATCGTCGCCGTAGCGCGTGTAGAGCGGCGCCCACGACACCGGCCCCGACTCGGGAAATTCGACTTTGGCCGCGCTGAACATCTCCTTCATGGCGAGGCTGTCGAAGGTGCCGAAGCGCATGTGGCTCGCGCCGTGGAGCACGCCCAGAATGGCTTCGTCGCGGCTCGCCATCACCGCGGGGAAATAAAGCGAACGCCCGTCGATCTCGACGAACGGGCGGCCCTTCTCGGGCGACCAGCTCGATTCCTTCAGTTCGTAGTCCGTGCCGAACCACACCTCGAGCAGCATGCCCAGCAGGCGGTTGCGGTCGGCGAGCCGGTAACCCGGAAGGTGCTCGAGCAGCAGCGCGAGACTCTCCTCCGACTCCAGCCGGAAATACGCTTCGCCGCGCGCACGCCCGGCCTGCATGATGTCGGCGCCGCGCAGCGCCCACGGCAGGATCGCCTGCGCACCGAGGAGATTGCGCACCCGGATCGCGCCGGCAAGGTAGGTGCCAAGCAGGAGCTTGCGCGTTTCGAACAGCTCTTCGGCAGGTTGAGCGAGCTGCTCGATGCCGATCACACCCTGGCGGCCTGCGAGATCGAGCACCGGCGTCGCGAAGTAGGCGCCTCCGCTTTCGATCTGCCGCGCGCACCAGGAAAAACCGATCTCGGACCAGCGCCGCTCGCCGGCGTGCCCCAGTGACCCGAAGGCGCGCGGCAGATTGGCCATGAAGCCTTCGAGCGCGCGCCACGATCCACGCCAGCGCAGAAACACGAGGGCCTGCTCGGTCCACGGCAAGACTGTTTCCGAAACCTTTTCGACTTCGCGGCTGCCGCGGATGAACGCTTTTCCCGCCTCGCGATCGAAGTCGAACAGCCGCCGGCAGGCATCGAGCCACGCCAGCGTCACCTGGACGCCGTGGGCCTCGATCGCCGGCAGCACCTGCTCGACCTCGCGGTGCGCGACGACGCTCGCCTCCTTCAGTTGGCGGAGAAACTCGCTGATGGGTGTCGGATGATCGGTGGCCATACTCAGGAGTGTGTTGGATTCGCCTCCTTCCCCCTTGATGAGGGAAGGTTGGGATGGGGGCGGTGAATCGTCAGCATCGTAGGTTGGGGTGATCACCGCAAACCCCAACACGCGGACGGTGTTGGGATGCCCTCCGCCTTCGCGGGGGCTGTCGGCGCGCTTATCCCAACCTACAACTTACGCCCTCACACCGAAAAATGCGCCTGGACGATCTCCATCAGCGCTTCGGAGAGTTCGATGTCGTCGGTGATGGGATTGACCATCGCCACCTGGCACGCGGTCACCGCATCGAGCCCCGCGCCCATCATGCTCGCGGCGTAGACCAGCGCGCGCGTCGAGGTGGACTCTTCCAGGCCGTGGTCCTTCAGCAGCCGCGCTTTGCGTCCCGCCGCCACCAGCTGGTGCGCGATCTCCGGCGATGCCCCCGGCACCTCGTTGACGATGATCTTGCGCTCGATGTCTTCCGGCGGAAAATCGAAGTTGATTGCGATGAAGCGCTGCTTGGTCGAGGGCTTGAGATCCTTCAACACCGTCTGGTAGCCGGGGTTGTACGAGATCACCAGCATGAAGTCCTCGTGCGCTTCGATCTCGATCCCCCGCTTCTCGACCGTGAGCTTGCGCCGGTGGTCGGTGAGCGAATGGATGATCACGGTCGAATCGGTGCGCGCTTCCACGATCTCGTCGAGGTAACAGATCGCGCCCGCTTTCACCGCGCGCGTGAGGGGACCGTCCTGCCACACGGTTTCCGCGCCTTCGAGGAGAAAGCGCCCGACGAGATCGGAACTGGTGAGGTCCTCGTGGCACGACACGGTCACCAGCGGCCGGTTCAGCTGGAATGCCATGAATTCGAGAAAGCGCGTCTTGCCGCAGCCGGTCGGCCCCTTGAGCATCACGGGGAGCCGCTTCTTGTAGGCCGCCTCGAAGACCGCGACCTCGTTGCCCTGCGGCTCGTAATACGGCGCCTTGTCGCCCGCTTGCGGCGCCTGGACGATGTCGCGCTCGACGCCGCGCAAGCGATTGGTTGCTGCTTTCATTCCGTCTCCATATGATTAACCGCCGATGAACGCCGATACTTTCAGGTGAAAAGTGAACCGTGATCCGTGAATTGGACGCCTAGATTGCGTGAGCCGTGAACCGACAAGGACGATTTTGCTTTACTCGGATCACGGATCACTATTCACGCCGTTCCAGAGTCAGAACGTCCCATCACCGTTCACGGCTTACGCACTTCCAGTCCATATCCTATCTTCGTTCATCTGCGGTTGCACTCAATCCTTCAAGCGTCCTTCTCGGATGCAGCGCGTCTTCACGTACAGGTACACGTGCCGCGCGGTGCGCACCGACATCGTTGCCGGCGCCTGCGGCAGCGCATCCGCCCGCCCCATGCCGATGCAGTTGCGGTAGTAGACCAGTTCCCGGCAGTTGTCCCGGATCGCGGTCCAGGACGGCTCCCCCTTCACCAGCACCTTGAACACATCCAGGATGTCGGTCCCGCCATCCGGCGCCGCTTTGCTCCCCTCGGCGGCAATATAGGCGACCAGCAGCTGGGTCGTGAGGGCGATCGCCTCGTCCACGGTCGCGGCGAGCGGCAGGACTTCGCCTGCGGCGAGCCGCCTCTCAAGAGCGCACAGTGCCTGATCGACCTCGGAGAATGCCCGCTCAAGCTGGCCCGACCCCAGGTCCCGGTCTAGAATCAGCATGTTTCAGCACCATTCTACGCGACCTCGCCGGGAATCGGAAACATGTCCAAACCTCTGATCAAACTCTTCAGCCTGAACGGCCTGCAATATAACCCCAACCGCGACCCGCAGGTCTACCGGCGCTGCGTCAATGAGCCCTTCCGCATTCAGGTGGTGCTCGACGGCGCAGGAGACGCGCGGTGCCGCGTCGAAGATGCGCAAGGCAGGCCGCTGGTGGAGGAAACCCTGGCCCTGCCCGGCACATTCGACTGCAGAATCGCCTTCGACACGCCGGGGAGCCGCGTGGTTTCCGTGCGGATCGAGAGCGGGGACCGGTCGGCCCTCGAAACCCTGCGGCTCGACGTGCTGGAGCGCGCGTGGATCGGATGAGGCGTTTGAGGGGAGCGCGAACCCCAGGTTCCCGTACCCCTACTCAAACAATGGCGAGATGGTGTTCGAGGACTGCGCCGTGCCCCGGCATCACTGTCTGGCCGAAAACAATGCGCTCGCCATGCGCGCGGGGCACTACTCCCGGCCCGGGCGCATCATCCAGGCGTCGAAGAACCTCGGCATCGGCATCGCCGCCTTCGAGCGCACCGCCGATTATGTGCAGAACTACGCGCAGGGCGGCCGCATCCTCATCAAGCACCAGGCGGTCGCGATCCGCCTCGCCGAGATGGCCACCAAGCTGCACGCGGTGTGCGGCATGTTGCGGGAGGCCTCACGCGTGGTTGACGAGGACTCGCCCGACGCGGATTACCTGTGCAGCATGACCAAGCTCTTCGCCTCCGAGGAAGTCCTCAAGGTGTGCCAG
>MEQT01000102.1 GCA_001770325.1 Betaproteobacteria bacterium RIFCSPLOWO2_02_64_14 | reverse complement strand
GCCCGAATCGACCGCCGCCCGTGACGCGCCGACCGCTGCCCCCAGCTTGTCGGCGAGCGCCTCGAGGATCTTGAAATTCTCGCTGCTCCCCATGCCGCGTCCGCCGGACACGATGATGCGCGCCGCCGTGAGTTCGGGCCGTTCGGATTTCGACAGTTCCTGCCCCAGGTACTGCGTGAGCCCGGTGTCGGCAACCGGCGCGAGATTTTCGATCGGCGCGGGCGTCGCAGCGTCGCCGGCAGGGTCGAACGCCGTCGCGCGCACCGTCACGACCTTGATTTTGTCCGACGACTGCACTGTCGCGAGCGCGTTGCCGGCGTAGGTTGGACGAACGAAGGTGTCGGGCGACTCGACCGCGCTGATGTCGGACACCTGCTGTACGTCGAGCAGTGCCGCCACCCGCGGCATGAAGTTCTTGCCGAACCCGGAGGCGGGAGCAACGATGTGCGTATATTGCGGCGCCATGCTCACTACGAGCGCCGCCAGATTCTCCGCGCCCGCGCCGGCGTAATGCGGCGCATCGCACAGGAGCACGCGCTTCACACCGGCGACCTTGGCCGCGGCATCGGCCGCGGCACTGCATTGATGCCCGACAACCAGCACCGTTATGTCGCCGCCCATCTTCGCCGCGGCGGCGATGGTATTGGTCACCCCCGGCTTGAGCCGTTGGCCGTCGTGTTCCACTATGACCAGGACTGCCATTTAAATCACCCTCGCTTCGTTCTTGAGTTTCGCGATGAGTTCCGCGACATCCGCCACCTTGACGCCGGCGCTGCGCTTGGAAGGCTCATCGACGCGCAGGATCTTCAACCTGGACGTGATGTCCACGCCCAGCGCCTCGGGCTTGATCACCTCCAGCGGCTTTTTCTTGGCCTTCATGATATTGGGCAGCGTGACGTAACGCGGCTCGTTCAAGCGCAGATCGGTGGTCACGACCGCAGGCAGCTTGATCGCGAGCCGTTCCAGTCCGCCGTCGATCTCGCGCGTCATCTCGGCGGCATCACCGTTGACGGTGATCTTCGAGGTGAACGCCGACTGCGGCCAGTTGAGCAGTGCCGCCAGCATCTGGCCGGTCTGATTCGAGTCGTCGTCGATCGCCTGCTTGCCCACGATGACAAGCTTGGGCTGCTCTTTTTCGACGATCGCCTTCAGCAGCTTGGCGACCGCGAGCGGCTGCACGTCGGCGGGGGCATCGACCAGGATGCCGCGATCCGCGCCCATCGCCATCGCCGTGCGCAGCGTCTCCTGGCACTGCTGCACGCCGATCGAGACCGCCACGATCTCGGTCACCGTGCCGGCCTCCTTCATGCGCACCGCCTGCTCGACCGCGATCTCGCAGAACGGGTTGATCGTCATCTTGACGTTTGCGGTTTCGACGCCGGTGCCGTCCGACTTGACGCGGACTTTGACGTACGGATCGATCACGCGCTTGACCGTGACCAGAACTTTCATTCACTCTCCTTGCCGGGAATGCCCTGCGGATATAACTGGGGAGGCGGTTATTTTAGCCGATCATTGCACCCGGAGAAACAGGCAAACGCCAATGCCGCCGTCCACCACGCGGCGTGCGACAACCTGTCGCGCTTCGCGCCTACCACGCGAAGAAAGTCCGTAGATCGCTCGCTTTTTCCAGCCGCCAGACGGTATCCAGCAGCTCATCACAACGGGCCTTGCCGACCATGGGTTCGCAGTTGGAACGGAATTTGTGCGCGAGATCTTCGTCGGTCATCTCGAAAGTCGCAATCACGAGCGTCGTGATGCCGCCGAGGAACAGCGTGTAGCCGTCGGCAGGTGATCTTGCGGCAAGGGCCCCTCCGATCATGCCGCCGCCACCCGGACGATTGTCGATGACGACATTCTGTCCCCACGCCTCCGTGAGCTTCTGCCCGAGCAGGCGCCCGAGGATGTCGGTCGGCCCGCCGGCGGGAAACGGCATCACGATCTTGATGGGCTTGGCCGGGTAGCCCGCCGCTCCGGGAGTCTGCTGCGCCTGAGCCACCCCACTCGCAATAAGGGTCGCGGCACAAAAAATCATCGCCAGCAAACCTACGCCTTCCACCTTCCGCCTTCATCCTTCCACTTGCTACCGCCCGGTAAACTTCGGTTTGCGCTTGTCGCGGAACGCGGTGACGCCTTCCCGATGATCGTGGGTGAGCCTGGCGATCGACTGGCTCAGGCTCTCGGTTTCCAGCAGCATTTCGAGGGTCGGCACGTACATGGAGCGGAACATCTGTTTCGCGAGTCCCAGCGCATACGTCGCGGAGCCTGCCAGATCATTCGCAAGAGCGAGCGCCGCGGATTCCAGCTCGGCGTCCGCCGTCACCCGCATCACCAGCCCCCATTCGTGCGCCTCCGCGGCGGGCAGCATGCGCGCCGTGAAGACGAGCTCCTTGGCGCGCGCGATGCCCAGGTACTGCGTGAGAAAGAAGATCGAGCCGCCGTCGGGAATCAGGCCGATGTTCTTGAACACCTGCGAGAAGCGCGCCGTTTCCGACGCGATGATGAGGTCGCACGCGAGCGCGATGGAAAATCCGATCCCCGTCACCGGCCCCCGCACCGCGGCGATCACCGGCTTTTCGAGACCGGCGATGGACTGGATCATGCGGTGGTGTCGCTGCTGCAGGCGCTTGCGGCCTTCGACCATGTCGCTCTTCAACATGCCGCCGACGTCGCCCCCGGAGCAGAATCCGCGTCCCTTCCCCGTCACGACGACCACGCGCACCGCATCGTCCGACGCAAGCCCCGTGAAAATGTCGCTCAACTGCAAATACATCTCGTCGGTGAGCGCGTTCAACTTCTCCGGCCGGTTGAGGCTCACTGTGGCAATGCCGTCTTGCTTTTCGAGTTCAATGCTCATGGTGAACCTGGTGATTGGTGATCAAGGATGTAGGTTGGGGTAAGCATCGCGAACCCCAACACATGACATGGCGTGTTGGGGTGCACTACGTTTACCCCAACCTACAAGTGGCTCGGATAGCGGGAGTCTAGCGCCGGGGCTCTGCACTGTCCACGATCGTCACGGGGCCGCGACGATCCACCGTATGGATTCCCGCCTGCGCGGGAATGACGCACTGTGGCTACGCCATCAGATGCTCATGCAGGGCTCGAAAGCGAAGCGGCGAGCGCATCGTCGATCCGTTCGACCCAGACGAGCTTCAACTTTTCGCGCGCCTCGACCGGGATGTCTTCCAGGTCCCGCTGATTGCGCGAGGGCAGCAATACGGTGGTGATGCCGGCACGCAGCGCGGCCAGCACCTTCTCCTTGATGCCGCCGACAGGCAACACCAACCCGCGCAGACTGATTTCACCGGTCATCGCGGTATCGCTGCGCACCGAGCGCCCGGTCAGCAGAGAAGCAAGCGCAACGAACATCGCCACGCCGGCGCTCGGCCCGTCCTTCGGCGTCGCACCCGCGGGCACGTGCACGTGGATATCCGACTTCTCCAGCGCCTCCGCCTCGATACCGAGCTGCCCGGAGCGCGCTTTCACCAGCGACAGCGCCGCCTGCGCGCTCTCCTTCATCACGTCGCCGAGCTGCCCGGTCAGTATCAACTTGCCGCTGCCCGGCATGCGCGTCGCCTCGACGAACAGGATATCGCCGCCCACCGGCGTCCACGCAAGCCCCGTCGCCACGCCGGGCACGCTCACATGCATCGCAATCTCGGCTTCGAACTTGCGCGGCCCCAGGATCGCAGCGATTTCAGCAGCGCCGATCATCACCTTCCCGGTTTCGCCTTCCGCGATCCGCACCGCGACGTGCCGGCACACGGACCCGATCTCGCGCTCCAGGTTGCGCACGCCGGCCTCGCGCGTGTAATCGCCGATGATGGCGGCAAGCGCCTCATCCGTGATCTCGCAGCGTTCGGCGGTAAGACCGGTCGCGGCGAACTGGCGATCGACGAGATAACGGCGCGCGATCTGCAGCTTCTCCTGCTCGGTGTAGCCCGGAAGCTGGATCACCTCCATGCGGTCGCGCAGCGGCCCCGGTATCGTGTCGAGCACGTTCGCGGTGCAGATGAACATCACGCGCGACAGGTCGAACGGCACCGCGAGATAGTTGTCGCGAAAGGTCGAGTTCTGCTCCGGGTCGAGCACTTCGAGCAGTGCCGACGACGGGTCGCCGTGGAAGCCGCCGGCGCCCAGCTTGTCGACTTCGTCCAGCATCATCACGCAATTGCGCGTGCCCGCCTTGCGGACGTTCTGGATGATGTTGCCCGGCAGCGAGCCGATGTAGGTGCGCCGGTGGCCGCGGATCTCGGCTTCGTCATGCGTGCCGCCCAGGCTAAGGCGCACGAATTTGCGTCCGGTCGCCTTGGCAACGCTCTGTCCGAGCGAGGTCTTGCCCACGCCGGGCGGCCCGACGAAACACAGGATCGGGCTCTTGCCGGAGGGATTCAATTTGCGCACCGCCAGGTACTCGAGGATGCGCTTCTTGATCTTGGCGAGCCCGTAGTGGTCGCCGTCGAGTATGCGCCGCGCGTCGGCGATATCGATGGGAGCGTCGTCCCCGGCGGCCCACGGCAGCTCGATCAGCCAGTCGAGGTACGCGCGCACCATCGAGTACTCGCCGGAAGACTCGGGCATCCGTTCGAGGCGCTTCAGTTCCTTGCGCGTCTGCTTTTCGACCTCTTCGGGCATCTTCGCTTCGGCGATCGCCTTGTCGAGCTCCGCGATCTCCGCGCTTCGTTCATCGCCTTCGCCCAGTTCCTTCTGGATCGTCTGCATCTGCTCGCGCAGCAGGCGTTCGCGGGTCTGGGCGTTGATCGACTCCTTGGTGCGCTCGTCGATCTCGCGCGACAACCGCAGCACCTCGATGCGGCGCGACAGCAGATCGAGCAGTTTGTCGAGCCGCGAGCGCAGATCGAAGGTCTCGAGGATTGCCTGTTTTTCCTCGGCTTCGAAGTCCGCGAGACCCGCGATGAAGTCGGCCACCTGCGACGGCGATTTGAGTCCCTCCACCGCCGAGATCATGTCTTCGGGCACCTGCGGCAGCAGCCGCAAAATCTCGACCGCCCGCTGTTTCAGGGTGTGGGCGCGCGCTTCGATATCGGCGTCGGAAACTTCGGGCTGCTCGATGCGCTCGACGCGCGCGGCCGCGAACGGATAGCCGTCCAGGAACTGGATCACGCGGAAGCGCTGCGTGCCCTGGCAGATGACGTGATGCGTGCCGTCGGGCCCGGTCACGTAACGCAGCACGTTCGCGGCGGTGCCGACCCAATGCAAGTCGTCGGGCCCCGGCTCATCCACCTCCGGTTTGCTCTGCAGCAGGATGCCGACGGGGCGCTGCGCGCGCGCCGCTTCCTGCGCCGCCGCGCGCGAGCGTTCCCGCCCGATCGTGATCGGCAGGACGATGCCGGGAAAGAGCACGAGATTGCGCACCGGCAGGATGATGAGCGCGTCCTCCGGCAACGGCTTCACCGGCCGCCCGTCTTTCTCCTGCGCGGCGTCGGCGCGGCCCGCTTGCGGACGCGGGGCGGAGTCGGCGCTCAGAGGTTCGTTCATCACCTGTTCAGTCATGATCTGCCCGGCTCAGCCGGCCTTGTGAAAGTTCAGCACCAGACATCCGTTTACCAGTTCCCGCGCACGCAACCGGAGCCGCAGTTCCGGCAGTTGTATGCGCCGCTCGAAAAATCCGTGCGGTATCTCAAGCCGGTGCACCGTGCAGCGGCTTCCGGCCAGCGGAATCTGGCGTCCTGCGCGGATCACGAGCGTGTCCGAATCGACGGACACTTCGATGCATTCTTCCGGTACTCCCGGCAGCGCGACAACAATCAGAATCTCGTCTTCGTCCTCGAAGATATCGACCGGCGGCTCCCATGCGAGTTGCGCCCCGCCCGGCTCGCCCAGCCGGAAGAACTGCTGATGCAGGCGCTCCGCCTGCTCCAGGAGCTGGCAGGCTTCGCCCCACATCCATGCGTCGAGTTTGCGTGATGGCATGATCTTCGCTTCCGGTCAGCGCCTTTCCGCGCTCGCGGATCCGACGCGCGCGTCAATCCACCCCAGCAGGTTTGCCAGGTCGAGCGCGCCCGACTGGCGGGCAATTTCATGCCCGCCCGCGAACGCGATCAACGTCGGGATCCCGCGTATGCCGAATCGCCCCGCAATCCCGGGTTCGGCCTCGGTGTCGAGCCTGGCAAGACGCACGTGCGGTTCGAGGCGCGCGGCAGCCTGCTCGTAGGCGGGCGCCATCATCCGGCACGGCCCGCACCACGGCGCCCAGAAATCGACTACGACCGGAATGTCGCCGGCCGTGACATGACGCTCGAAGTTGGCCAGCGTCAGTTCCACCGGATGCCCGCCAAAAAGCGCCTCCTTGCACTGGCCGCACCTGGCGCCATCTTCCAGCCGATCGCGCGCGACACGATTCACCGTGTTGCAATGCGGACATACGACGTGCAGTTTGTCGGCCACTCGCGCACCTTTCCGGAAGCGTTCAGGCCATCAGGTTCTCACGCTCCGCGCAAGGCTCCGCCGGCCATATTGCGAGTGATATGGGGCAGAATCGGGCAAAATCAAGGTTCGCTATTATTGCGAGACACGACCACAGGGCGTCATTGCGGTAAGCCGAAGCCGCGAGCGAAGCGTGGCGGTCAGTGCGGCAATCCCGTTGCAAGCAACGTAACCGAGCCCGCCGCGCAATACGAACTTATCTAATCATGGCCCGGAATGTACAGTCGCCGGGTGAGCCACGCCAGCTTGTCGGCCTCGCCCTTGGGCATGTCATGGAGCAGGAAGCGTCGATCGTCCGCGATGATTCCGAGGATGGCGTTCTCGTCCGCCGCGACATCTGCGGTTCGAAGCTTTTCCACTTCGTCCTCGTTCACGGGAACCGCCACCCAAACTTGCGGGTCATCGCTATCCGCCCAGTCGACCTGCTCGCAGAACATGGTCAGAAAGTGCTGCCCGCACCGAACGCACTGCTCGATGGATACCCCGAAGTGCGATTCGTCTACCAACCTGACGATGTACCGGGCTGCCCGGATGGCTTCCTTGGCCGCAATACAATCATCCCCAAGACACATGCACCGGTCAGAT
>MEQT01000101.1:6960-7066 GCA_001770325.1 Betaproteobacteria bacterium RIFCSPLOWO2_02_64_14 | reverse complement strand
TGCGTAATCGACGAAGCGGGGCGGCTCGCGGGCGCGCTGCCCATCGGACGCCTCATCGCGATTGACCAGGCGGTCAAGCTCAACGCAGCCATGGATTCCGCGTTTC
>MEQT01000101.1:0-6887 GCA_001770325.1 Betaproteobacteria bacterium RIFCSPLOWO2_02_64_14 | reverse complement strand
GGTGGTGGACGCCGAGGGACGGCTCCTCGGCGTGATGCCCGCACAGGCGCTGATGCAGGTGCTGCGCCGCGAGCACGTCGAGGACCTCCACTTGCTGGCAGGCATCCGTCGCGAGGAGACAAAATCGCGACATGCGATCGAGGATCCACCTTCGCGACGCGCGCGCCACCGCCTACCGTGGTTGCTCATTGGCCTCGTCGGCGGCGCGCTTGCCACCGCGGCGATGGCGGGATTCGAGGCGACGCTGCAGAAGACGGTGGCGGCGGCATTCTTCGTGCCGGCGCTGGTCTATCTTACTGACGCAATCGGCACGCAGAGCGAGGCCATCGCCGTGCGAGGCCTGTCGCTCACGCGTGCCGGAATCGGGCACCTGCTCGCGGGGGAACTGCGCACCGGGATGCTGATCGGCGCCGCTCTGGGTCTCATCGCGTTTCTGCCGATTCTGCTTGCGTTTGGCGACGCGCGCCTCGCCGCAGCGGTATCCACCTCGATCTTCGCCGCGGGCAGTATCGCGGCTGCGATCGGGATCACGCTGCCGTGGCTGCTTGCGCGCCGGGGCGTGGATCCGGCCTATGGCAGCGGACCGGTTGCGACCGTGATCCAGGACATCCTGACCATCGTGATCTATTTCGCCGTACTGCAGGCCTTTGGAATCTAGCGCCGTTCCAGTTCGATGGATCTCATCTTCCATGTGGTCGCCTGAACGCTGTCCTGCCACCAAGGCCGGCTGCGGCATCATGGTCGCCGCCGTCTATCACCTGATCTACGGGCGGGCGTTGAAGGGCGGATCGTGACATCGCCGGTCGGGCTGGGCCTCACCAGCGCGGAGGCGAAGCGGCGCCTCGCTGCGGAGGGTCCAAATACGCTGCCGGGCTCAGAGCAGCGCGGCACCTTTGCCATCGCGCTCGAGGTCTTGCGCGAGCCGATGTTCCTGCTGCTCGCTGCGGGCACGCTCATTTACCTGCTGCTGGGCGACGTGCGCGAAGCCCTGGTGCTCGCCGCCTCGATCGTCGTGGTGATTACGATCACCGTGGTGCAGGAACGCAAGTCGGAGCGTGCGCTCGAAGCGCTGCGGGACCTCTCCAGCCCGCGCGCTCTGGTGATCCGCGACGGCATGGCGCTGCGCATTGCGGGCGCGGAAGTCGCGCGCGGCGACCTGATGATCCTCACCGAAGGCGACCGCGCGCCGGCCGATGCGCGTCTCGTGGAAGCGAACGACCTCATGCTGGACGAGTCTCTGCTCACCGGCGAGTCGCTGCCGGTGGAAAAGCAGGCTGGCGAAACCGCCTATTCGGGCACACTGGTGGTGAAGGGGCGGGGCCGCGCGGAGGTCACCGCGACGGGTTCCCGCACCGAGTTCGGCCGCATCGGCCAATCGCTCGCCGGGCTCGACATCGAAAAGACCCGGCTGCAAAGGGAGACTGCGCGCATCGTGCGGGTCGTTGCAATGTTTGCGGTGACGCTGTGCGTGCTGCTTGCCGTGTACTACATTGCGACCCGCGGCGACTGGCTCGCGGGCGTGCTCGCGGGCATTACCCTGGCGATGGCGATCCTGCCCGAAGAGTTCCCGGTGGTGCTGACGGTGTTTCTTGCCCTCGGTGCGTGGCGCATCTCGCAGCAGGCGGTACTCACGCGCCGCATGCCGGCCATCGAGACGCTGGGCTCGGCGACGGTGCTGTGCGTGGACAAGACCGGCACGCTGACCGAGAACCGCATGGCGGTGGTGGATACGATCGCGTCGGATGGCGATGTGGCACGGGTGCTTGATGCCGCGGCGCTCGCGTGCGAACTCGATCCGTTCGACCCGATGGATCGGGCCATTCTCGCGGCTGCCGGCCCGCGCGCGGCCGCACTGCGCGCAGGTTGGACGCTCGAACGCGACTACCCGATCAACGCCGATTTCCTCGCCATGTGTCACGCCTGGCGCTCGCCGCGCGGCGAGCGTCGCATCGCGGTCAAAGGTGCGCCGGAGACGGTGCTCGAGCTGTGCCGGCTCGACCCGGCGGAAGTCCGGAAAGCCATCGAGGAGGTCGAGCGCGCGAGCACGCGCGGGCTGCGGCTGCTTGCTATCGCCGAGTCGGCGTGGGACGGTGCACACTGGCCCGAAAACCCGCGCGAGTACCGTTTTACCTGGCTGGGATTCGTCGCGCTTGCCGATCCGTTGCGGGCGGGCGTGCCGGAAGCGATCGCGCTCGCCCGACGCGCGGGGGTGCGCGTCGTCATGATCACCGGGGATTATCCTGGCACGGCGCTCGCGATCGGGCGCGCGGCGGGCATCGCGGTGGAAAGCGGGGTGTTGACCGGCACGGAGATCGCGGCGATGGACCCTGGCGCGCTCGCTGAGGCGGTGCGGCACGTCAACGTCTTCGCGCGCATCCGGCCGGAGCAGAAACTGCAGCTCATCACCGCCTACAAGACCGACGGCGAAGTCGTGGCCATGACAGGCGACGGAGTGAACGATGCGCCGGCGTTGAAGGCCGCGAACATCGGCGTGGCGATGGGCCGGCGCGGCACCGACGTCGCGCGGGAAGCCTCCGCCCTGGTGCTGTTGGAGGATGATTTCCAGTCCATTGTCGGCGCGGTGCAGCTCGGCCGGCGCATTTACGAGAACATCCGCAACGCGATGCGCTACATCCTCGCGGTGCACGTGCCGACCACCGGAATGTCGTTCCTGCCGCTGATCTTCGGCTGGCCGGTGTTCCTCTACCCGGTGCACATCGTGTTCCTCGAATTCGTGATCGATCCGGCGTGTTCCATCGTGTTCGAGGCCGAGCAGGGCGACGAGGGCATCATGGAGCGCCCGCCGCGCGATCCGCGGGAGCCGCTCTTCAGCATGCAGATGCTCGGCGTGAGTCTCGCCATCGGTGCCTCGGCGCTGGCGGCGGTGTTCCTTGCCTATTGGTGGGGTGCACGCGACGGCTACCCCGAAGGGGAATTGCGTGCGCTCGGATTCGCGGCCATCGTTTTCTCCAACGTGGCGATGATCCACGCCGTGCGTTCGCGCCATCTCACGATCGTCGGCTCGCTGCGCAAGCCGAACGCGGCACTCTGGTGGATCACCGGGGGAACACTTGCCGCGCTCGCGCTCGCAATCTACGTGCCGACAGTCGCGGACATCTTCCGCTTCACGCCGCTTTCTGCCGGGCAGATCGCAATCGCCGCTGCTGCGGGGGTCGCCGGCATCGCATGGTACGAAGCCTACAAGCTCGCGCGTCCCCGGGCGAGGCGGATGTGAGCGCCGTGCGTCACGACTCGCAGTGGCCCACCAGGCGGCGCAGCGCGTCGGCGTCGTTGATCTTGAGGTAGCGGTTACGCACCTGGATCAGGCCCTCCTGCTGGAAGCGCGAGAGCACCCGGCTGATGGTTTCGAGCTTGAGCCCCAGGTAGCTGCCGATCTCCTCGCGCGTCATGCGCAGGTTGAATTCGGTGGAGGAGTAGCCGCGCGTGGCGAAGCGTTGCGAGAGATTGAGCAGGAACGCGGCAAGGCGCTCTTCGGCGCGCATGCTGCCGAGCAGCAGCATGACGCCGTGATCGCGCACGATCTCGCGGCTCATGATGCGGTTGAAGTGGCTCTGCAACGACGGAATCTCGCGCGCCAGCCGCTCCAGCAGGGCAAACGGAATGTCGCAGACCTCGGTGTCCTCGAGCGCAACCGCGTCGCAGAGGTGGCGGCCGGCGCTGATGGCGTCCAGCCCGAGCAGGTCTCCCGTCATGTGAAATCCGGCGACCTGTTCCCGGCCGTCCTCGTGCAGCACGGCGCTCTTGATGAACCCGCTGCGGATCGCGTACAACGACTGCAATTCCGTGCCGGCGCGATAGAGGTAGTCGCCGCGCCGCACCGGCCGGCGGCGATTGACCATTTTGTCCACCTGTGCCAGCTCCTGGAGATCGAGCCCCGCGGGCAGGCACAGCTCACGCACGCTGCAGGTTGAGCAGGCGTTGCGCAGCTTGGCGATATCGATCGGGGTCAGGCTGGACTGGGCGGACATGGGAACGAATCTTGCGATGCAACAGGGGTATGTTACACGAGTCTTGACATGGATCAAAAGGCCGCCGCCGGGCAATGCAATACTGATCGGGTTATGACAGCTTTGCGCCACCCCATCGCCATGAACAGTACAGGAGAATCGGCCCCGTTCGAGCTCGATCTTGATCTTATCCGCAGGCTGGACCGGAACGGCCCGCGCTATACCTCGTACCCCACGGCCGACCGCTTCGTGGAGGCATTCGGGCCCGAGAACTTCCGCTCGTGGGTGGAGAAGCGCAACATCGGCGGGGTCACCCGCGGACTGTCGATCTACGTCCATCTGCCGTTCTGCAATACGGTCTGCTTTTATTGCGCCTGCAACAAGATCGCCACGCGCGACCGCTCGAAGGCCGACAAGTATCTCGGCTATCTCGCACGCGAGATCGAGCTCCAGGCGGCGCTCTACCGGGATCGCCCGCTGGTCGAGCAGATGCACTGGGGCGGCGGCACGCCGACGTTCTTCGATTCCGGCCAGCTCGGGAAACTCTTCGCGTTGCTGCGTTCCGAGTTCAGTTTCGCGCCCGACGGGGAATACTCGATCGAAATCGATCCACGCACGGTCGATGCCGGCGCAGTCGCGGCGCTGCGCGAAATGGGATTCAACCGCATGAGCCTCGGCGTGCAGGATTTCGATCCCGAGGTGCAGCGCGCGGTGAACCGGCTGCAAAGCGTGGGGGAGACGCTCGGCGTGATGGTGGCGGCGCGCAACGCGGGCTTCAAATCGATCAACGTCGATCTGATCTACGGCCTGCCCCGGCAGAATCTGCTGAGTTTCAACCGCACGCTTGCCACCGTGACCGGCGCGCAGCCTGACCGCATCGCGGTCTACAATTACGCGCACCTGCCGTCGCGTTTCATGCCGCAGCGGCGCATCAACGAGGCGGAACTGCCGTCGCCCGACACTAAGCTGAAACTCCTCGGCCTTGCGGTGCAGCGCCTGACCGCCGCGGGTTACGTCTATATCGGCATGGATCATTTCGCGCGGCCCGACGACGCGCTCGCCGTCGCGCAGCGGCAGGGGCGGCTGCACCGGAATTTCCAGGGCTACTCGACGCACGCGGATTGCGACCTCGCCGCGTTCGGCGTGTCCGCGATCGGCGCCATGGGCCCGACGTACTTCCAGAACCATCGCGGTCTGGACAAGTACTACGACAGCCTGGACCGCGGCGCGCTGCCGATTGCGCGCGGGATCGAGCTCACCGCCGACGATCTCGTGCGGCGCGCCGTCATCCAGAGCCTGATGTGCCAGTTCGCGCTATGCAAGGAAGCGATCGAAATCGCCTTCCTCGTCGACTTCGACCGCTATTTCGAAGCCGAAATGGACGAACTCGCGGAACTGGCGCGTCTCGGACTGGTGGTGTGCGATCCGCGCTGGATCAACGTGACTCCCAGGGGGCGGTTCCTGATCCGCAACGTGTGCATGATCTTCGACAAGTACCTGCGGCACGACCAGGAAGTACGGCGCTACTCGCGCGTGATATAAAGACCGGGAGAGCGTGAGAGCGTGAGGGCGTGAGTGTGTAAATGGGGTCGGAGTAACTTTTCCCGTGCGCACCAGGGCACTCCAGTCGGACCAACGGGAAAAGTTACTCCGACCCCATTTACAGGACGCGTCAGCACTTGACCTGTTGTTTGCAGAAGCTTGAAAGCCGGGCCACGACAGCGCGGCCGGCGACCGGCCGTCGCGCCTCGCCGGCGCCGTAATCGAGCGCGAGCCTGAATTCGAACTTCGCGAAGAACGCCTGGAATATCTCCGCGCCCAGCGTCCCGAACGCGTACAGCGTGTCGGCGGCGCGGTCGTGTTCGAGCAGGATCGCACACAACGGCTGCGGCGCGGGCCCGCCCAGCACGCGCGCGCCCGACGCGGGATCGTATTCGCTGTGTTCCGAGCAGCAGTGTATGGCGTGCGGCCGGGAAATCTTCGTGGCCGTCGACTGGTCGCGATAGCTGATGAAGCTGATCTGGCGTGTCGGATAGGTCATGCGGTGCGTGCAGATCGCCGAGTAGCCCACGATCGAGCGCTTCGGCCCGACGCCGCCGGGCCAGAGATAGCCGCTGCCGCCTTCGGTTTTCAACGCGACCTTCCGCACGGTCGGTTTCCCGAGATCGAGCAGAAAGCACGGCGTGCCCTCGAACGGATAATGAAAGATATAGTTTTCGCCGCGCCGGAGGCTCCCGGCCCTCACCGGCCGGCCGGCCTCGTCCACGAGCGGCACGCGCGCGTAATGACGCGGCTTGAGATCGGTGGCGGCAAAGAGCGAAGGCGCGCCCAGTGCCGCGGTTGCCGCGCAATAGTGAACGAAACTTCGCCGTTTCATGACGCTCCCGGCATCGTCACTGCTGCGAACCGCCGAGGACGTCGCGCATGAAGCGCGCGGTCCACCGCGCCGCATCCCGCGTGGCGAGTTTCTCCTCCTCGCGCGGGTCGTCGCGAAAATCGAAGGCGCGCCGGGCGTGCGGATACACGCGCAGTTCAGCCGGCACCCCGCGCGCGATGAGCGCGTAGAACGCGCGCCGGATGCCGATGCGGCGCACCTCGAAATCCTCGTCGCCCACGATGAACAGCGCCGGCACCTTGATGCGGTCGATTTCCGGCGCGTAGCGGAAAACCTGCCACGGTTCCGGGGCATTGGGATTCACCATGTGCCCGTAATAGGTCACGATGCATGCGACCTCGGCGCGCTGCGCCGCCAGCAGCACCGCATGATATCCGCCGCGCGAGATGCCCACCACACAGACCCTGTCGCTGCGCACGCTCGGCGCCGTCTTCAGGAAATCGAGTCCCAATTCGACGTCCTTCTCGGTCGCGGGATCGTGGCTTTCCGGCCACGCCGGGATGAAGCGCGGCGAATGGTAGTCT
>MEQT01000100.1 GCA_001770325.1 Betaproteobacteria bacterium RIFCSPLOWO2_02_64_14 | reverse complement strand
CGTCCGTGTGGATGAACGGGTGCGACGATGCGCCCAGGAGCGGACCGCTACCCGCTTCGGGCGGCGCCGCGGCCGGCAAAGTCCTGCGCGTGACGTTCCAGGCCGCCGAGACGGGATTCGATCCGGTGATGGTTGCGGATTATTACTCCGGAACCGTCATCGAGGCGATATTCGATCCGCTGCTCACCTACGACTACCTCGCGCGCCCTGCAAGGCTCGTCCCCAATGCCGCCGAGGCGCTGCCGGAGATTTCGGATCACGGCAGGACCTACACGCTGAGAATACGGAAGGGGATCTATTTCACGCCCGGCGCGGCGTTCAAAGGCGGCAAGCGCGAATTGACCGCGGCGGACTTCGCGTACTCGATCAAGCGCTTTCTCGACCCCCGGCTGCGCTCGCCGTACGCCTTCCTGTTCGAAGGGAAGATCGTCGGCCTCGACGAGCTGGCGGCGCGGGCGAAAGCGACCGGCCGCTTCGACTACGACGCAGACGTGGCGGGCCTGGAAACGCCGGAGCGCTACGTGCTTCGCATCCGCTTGAAGGAGACCGATTTCAACTTCTCGCACGTGCTCGCATTTTCCCTCACCGGCGCGGTCGCGCGCGAAGCGATCGAAGCTTATGGCGACGATACCAATGCGCACCCCGTGGGAACGGGGCCGTTCATGCTGAAGAGCTACATCCGTTCCTCAAAGATCGTGCTCGAGGCGAATCCGGGTTACCGCGGCAAAATCTGGGATTTCGTGCCCGGCTCCGATACCCGGGACCAGGAAATCGCGGCGCGCATGAAGGGCAGGCGGCTGCCGCAGATCCGGCGAGTGGAAATCAGCGTCATGGACGAGACGCAAAGCCGCTGGCTCGCTTTCCAGAGGGGGGAAACCGATATCGAATACCAGCTGTGGGAGGTCGCGCCCACCTTCATGACGGAGGACGGCAGGCTCAAGCCGGAATTCGTGAAGCGCGGCATCCGGCTCGATCGCAGCGTCGATCCCGAAGTGGTCTATACCTACTTCAACATGCGGGACCACGTCGGCGACCGGTTGAACCCGGTGGGTGGCTTGAGCCCCGAGCGCATCGCGTTGCGCCGCGCGATCGCCATGGCCTACAAGGTCGATGACCAGATCCGCATCATCCGCAAGGGCCAGGCGGTGCGGGCGCAGTTTCCGATTCCGCCGGGCGTCGCCGGCCACGATCCGCACTACCGCAGCGCCATTCCGCACGATCCGCAGCAGGCGAACGCGCTGCTTGACAGGTTCGGCTACAGGAAGGGGCCGGACGGCTACCGGTCCCAGCCCGACGGCAAGCCTCTCGTGATTCGGTATTCGTCGCTCCCCACCGAGCGTGACCGGCAGTTCGACGAACTCGTGAAGCGCTCGCTCGATACGATCGGCGTCCGCCTCGAGATCCACAAGGACCGCTTCCCGGAACTGAACAAACTCGAGAACGAGTGCCGGCTCATGATGCGCACGGCGGCGTGGATTGCCGATTACCCGGACGGCGACAATTTCATGCAGCTGCTCTACGGGCCGAACTCCGGACAGAGCAACAACGCCTGCTATCGTTCCCCGCAGTACGACGAGCGCTACGAGAAATCGCGGCTCCTGCCGCACGGTCCCGAGCGCGACCGGCTGTACCATGAAATGACACGGCTGATGGAAGTGCATACGGTCTGGATTCTGGGCGACAGCCGCTACCGGAACGTGCTCCTGCAGCCCCACGTCGTCGGCTACCGCAAGCACCCGGTGCTGCACGCCGAATGGCTCTACATCGACCTGGACTTGGATGTCATCGCGAGGAAGCAGCGCTGACGCGGCGATCCCGCGGCGGGCGCGGTTACGTTGCTTGCAACGGGATTGCGTCGGCGCCTCGCAATGACAACCGTCCTGTCAACGCGCACGGGAAAGCCGTCTGCTGAAGCGATTTCATCTACGGTGATGACGAGCCATTTATACAAGTTGATTGCGGGACGGCAGCCTTAGATGGCGGCCTACATCGTCCGCCGCCTGTGGCAATTCGTGCCGACGCTCCTCGGCGTCGTGCTGCTCGTGTTCGCGCTGTTCAACTGGGTGGGAGGCGATCCCGCGTATATTCTCGCGGGCAAGATTTCCAGCCCGGAGCAGATCGAAAACATCCGGCGCCAACTCGGTGTCGACCGGCCGTATTACGTGCAGCTCTGGATATTCCTCGGACAGATTGCGACCGGGGACTTCGGCGTGAGCTGGGCGACCAACGAGAAGGTCTCGGACATCTTCGCGACCCGCCTCGCGCCGTCGCTGACCGTGCTCGTGCCGATGCTCGTTCTTGGCACCGTCATGTCGATGGCGGCCGCGATGCTGGTCGCCTACCTGCGCGGGTCGCTCACGGATCGCGCGATCATGATCGGCTGCACGGTCGGCCAGTCGGTGAGCATCCTCGTCTATATCCTGGTGTTCCAGTACGTCCTCGCATACCGCCTGGGCTGGTTCCCGGTGCAGGGCTGGGGCAACGGCTTTGCCGAGAACCTGCTCCGCTACAGCGCGCTGCCGATCCTCGTCGGCGTCATCGTTTCGCTCGCGCCCGACACCCGGCTCTATCGCAGCTTCTTCCTCGACGAGATCAACCAGGACTACGTGCGCACCGCGCGCGCGAAGGGCATGAGCGAGTCCCGCGTGATGTGGGTGCACGTGCTGCGCAACGCCGCGATTCCGGTCATCACCAACGTCATGATCCAGCTGCCGGGACTGCTGGCGGGGGCGTTCCTGATCGAGCGCTTTTTCTCGATTCCGGGCATCGGCCGCGAAGTGATACTGGCGGTCGAGCGCAGCGATTTTCCCCTGATCAAGGCGGTGACGGTTTATGTCGCGCTCGCCACCATGGTCCTCAATCTGCTGGCGGACCTGCTCTACAAGGCGGTCGATCCACGGGTGCAGCTCAAATGAACCCCGGCGCGACGATGGCGGGACGGGTACGCTTTGGCTCCGCGGGGCTGTGGGCGCTGGCGTGGCGGCAACTTGCCCGGGACCGGGTGGGACTCGCGTCGCTTGTCGTCCTCGTGCTCTGCCTCGCGCTCGTGGCAGCATCGGGGGCAGGCCTGATCGCGCGTGATTGGTCGCAGGAGGTCGGCGTCAGCTACGCGCCGCCGGGTTTCATGGGGCCCGATGTCGCTCATCTTGCGCCGGAATCCGTCCCGGCACGGGCCGCGCCGCCGCGGCCGGAGGTGTACGGCATCGAAGATCCGCTGGCGGGCGTGCTCGCGGAGATCAGGAAGGACCTGGCGGGCGAATCGACCACCGAATCCAGAGCGCCGACACTCGTGTTCGGCGGGGACAAGTGGGGCCGCGACGTCCTGAAAAAAACGATCAAGGGCACCGAGACTTCGGTCCTGGTCGGGCTCCTGGCCGCGGCGCTTGCTGTTTTCGTGGGCACCGTCCTGGGCGCGTACGCCGGCTATTACGGCGGGCGGGTCGACGATTTCTGCAACTGGTTCTACAGCGTGTTCACTTCGATCCCGTACCTGCTGCTCGTGCTCGCCGTTGCCGCGGTGCTCAACCAGAAAGGCACCGTCACCGTGGTCCTGATCCTCGGGCTCACCGGCTGGACGGGGGTGTTCCGCCTGGTGCGGGCCGAGTACCTGAAGCACAAGGCGCGCGAATACATACTGGCCGCCGACGCGATCGGGGCTTCCCATGCGAGCCGCATGTTCGTGCACATCTTCCCCAACGTGAGCCACGTGGTGCTGGTGCAGTTGTCGCTGCACGTCGTGCTGTTCATCAAGTCCGAGGTGATCCTGAGTTTCCTCGGCTTCGGCGTGGGCGTGGATACCGTATCGTGGGGCAGCATGCTGAATGAAGCGCAAAACGAGCTGATCATCGGCAAGTGGTGGCAGCTCGCCGCGGCGACCGCGGCGATGGCGGTGCTGGTCACCGCCTTCAGCCTGTTCACGGACGCGCTGCGCGATGCGCTGGACCCGAGGCTCAAATGACCGGGGTGAGCGACCGCGAAATCCTGGCGAGCATTCGGGATCTCAGGGTGGATTTCCGGATCGACGCTGCCACGACGCTGCATGCGTTGAAGGGCGTGAGCTTCGATATCCCGGCGCACGGCACGGTCGCGCTGGTGGGCGAATCGGGCAGCGGCAAGTCGGTCACGGCGCTGGCGATTCTCGGGCTGCTGCCGGCGGCCAATGCCACGGTGCTTCCCGGGAGCCGCATCGCGTATGGCGGACGAAATCTGCTGGAGATCGCGCCGCGCGAGCGGGAGCGGCTGAGAGGCTCCGCGATCTCGATGGTGTTCCAGGAGCCGATGAGCTCGCTCAATCCCGTATTCACGGTCGGATTCCAGCTCGTCGAAGTCCTGACGAAGCATCTCGGGCTTTCCGGCGGACAGGCGCGCGCACGCGCCCTCGAGCTGTTGCGGGAGGTCGGCATTCCCGAGCCCGACGCGCGGATCGATGCGTATCCGTTCCAGCTCTCGGGCGGCCAGCAGCAGCGCGTCATGATCGCCATGGCCATCGCGTGCGAACCCAGGCTCCTGATCGCCGACGAGCCGACGACCGCGCTCGACGTGACCGTGGAAAGGCAGATCCTCGGGTTGATCGCCGGACTGCAGCAGCGGCGCCAGATGGCGATGCTGTTCATCACGCACGATCTCGCCCTCGTTGCGGAGGTCGCGGACCATGTCGTGGTGATGCGCGACGGCGAGGTGAGGGAGCAGGGCAGCGTCGCGCAGATCTTCGAGGCGCCGCGGGACGGCTATACGCGGGCGCTGCTCGCCTGCCGGCCGCCGCTCGAGCACCGCCCGCGGCGGCTTCCCGTCATCGACGATTTCCTCGACGGGCGGGTCGCGACACCGGGCGCCGCGGGTCGATCCCGTGGCTTGCGGGGAGATGAACAGATCATCCTGGACGTGCGGCACCTCACCAAGCGTTTCCACTTCCGCGAGGGGTTGTTCGGGAAGCGGGAGTTCAAGGCCGTCAGCGATGCCTCGTTCAAGCTCGCCCGCGGCAAGACCCTGGGCGTGGTCGGCGAGTCCGGATCGGGCAAGACCACGCTGGCGCTGACGCTCGTGCGCCTGCAGCCGGCCTCGGGCGGTGAGGTGCTGTTCGACGGCGAGAACCTGCTGGCGCTGTCGCCGCGCGCGGCCATGCGCTATAAACGCCGCTTCCAGATCGTATTCCAGAATCCCTATGCCTCGCTCAATCCGCGCTTTACCGCCGGGCAGATTCTCCTCGAGCCGATGCGCATCCACGCGATCGGGGCAAACGATGCCGGGCGCTGCGCCATCGTGTGCGAGTTGCTCGACAAGGTCGGTCTCCCGCAGTCCGCGTTCTTCAAGTATCCTCATGAATTTTCCGGCGGCGAGCGGCAGAGGATCGCGATCGCCCGCTGCCTGACGATGAAGCCCGAGGTTCTCATCTGCGACGAAGCGGTATCCGCGCTGGATGTGTCGGTCCAGGCGCAGTTGCTCAACCTGCTCCAGGATCTGCAGGACGAATACGGGCTGAGCTACATCTTCATATCGCACGACCTTGCGGTGGTGCGCTACATGGCCGACGAAGTGATGGTGATGAACGGCGGCGAGGTGGTCGAAATCGCGGACGCGGATGAACTCTACGCGAGCCCGCGCCATCCCTACACCAGGCAGTTGCTCGCCTCGCTGCCGCACGGATGGCGCGGCGGCGCGGCACGGTCCGGATGACGGCGCGCGGCCTGATTGCCTGCGGGGTCGCGCTGGCGGGCGCTTTCGCCTGCGAGGCGTGGGCCGCGCACGCCTATGCGCAGTTCGGCGACATCAAATATCCCGCGGGGTTTCGGCATTTCGCGTGGGTGAATCCGGATGCGCCCAAGGGCGGCGATATCGAACTCGTCGCGCCGACGCGCATCACCAACTTCGACAAGTACAACCCGTTTACCCTCAAGGGCACGTCGCCACCCGGCCTCGGTTCTCTGGTGTTCGAGAGCCTGCTCACCGGGACCTTCGACGAGCCGGCGACGGCCTACGGGCTCCTCGCCGAAGACGTGGCGGTTGCGGCGGACGGCTTGTCGGTGACCTTTCGCCTCAATCCCCGCACGCGCTTTCACGACGGCACGCCGGTGATGGCCGCGGACGTGAAGCACAGCTTCGACACCCTCATGAGCAGGCAGGCGGCGCCGCAATACCGGGTGGTGTTCAGCGACGTGAAACAGGCCGTGGTGGCGGCGCCGCGCACCGTGCGCTTCGATTTCAAGCGCGCGAGCGCCGAGCTGCCGCTGCTGGTGGGCGGGCTGCCGGTATTCAGCCGCGCGTGGGGCGCCGGCAAGCCATTCGATGAGGTGGTGACCGACATCCCGATCGCGAGCGGGCCGTACCGCGTCGGTCGGGTGAACTTCGGTCGCGACATCACCTATCAGCGCGACCCCGGATATTGGGCGCGCGACCTGAACGTGCGGCGCGGCCTCTACAACTTCGATCGCGTCACTTACAAGATCTACAAGGATTCCACCGCGCAGACCGAGGCGTTCAAGGCGGGGGAGTTCGACTACGTCCAGGTATTCTCGGCGCGCGAATGGGCGCGCACCTACCGGGGCAAGAAGTTCGATTCGGGCGAGTTGATCCGGACCGAGCTGAAGACGAAGAACGCGGGCGATTTCCAGGGCTTTCTCATCAACACGCGGCGGGAAAAGTTCAAGGACCCGCGCGTGCGCGAGGCGCTGGCGCTCGCGTTCGACTTCGAATGGATGAACCGGCAACTGTTCTACCATTCGTACACCCGCGTGCGCGGTTACTTCACCGGCAGCGATTTCGAGGCCAGGGGGCGCCCCGGCGCGGACGAACTGGCGCTGCTGGAGCCGCTGCGGAGCAAGCTGCCGGCCGCGATCCTCGATGGCGACGTCCCGCTGCCGCCATCGACGGCCGCGCCCAACAGCCTGCGCGGCAATTTGCGCAAGGCGAGAGACCTGCTCGCGGCGGCCGGCTGGACTTACCGCGACGATGCGCTGCGCAATGCGAGGGACGAGTCCCTGGAAGTCGAGTTCCTTGACAGCGGCGGGGGCATGATCCGGCTGATTGCGCCGTACATGCAGGCGCTCGCCAAGCTGGGCATCGAGGCGCGTTACCGGCAGGCGGATTTCGCCCTGCTGCGCAAGCGGCTCGACGTGTACGATTTCGATCTCACCAGCGCCCGGGTTCCCGGCAGTGACACGCCCGGCAGCGAGCTGGTGGCGCGGTTCGGCTCGGAATCGGCCGCGACCGAGGGTTCCAGCAATCTTATGGGCGTGCGCGACCCGGCCGTCGACGCGCTGCTCGAAAAGGTCATGTCGGCCACCACCCGTCCCGCGCTGGTCGTGAGCCTGCGCGCGCTGGACCGGGTGCTGCGGCACGGCCATTACGCCGTGCCTCATTATTACGCGGGCACCTTCCGGGTGGCGTATCGCGCGGGAAAATTCGCGCAGCCTGCGGTGGCGCCGGATTACTACCAGCCCGAGGCGTGGCTGGTGAGCACGTGGTGGAGAAAGAAATGAGGAACGACACACGGCATTGTTGGGATGCGCTGCGCTTATCCCAACCTACGCTTGACGGATCAAGCGGGTGTAGGTTGGAGGTGAGCGAAGCGAACCCCAACACGAACGGCTGAGTAACGGCGATGTGGTCCTACGTATTGAAGCGCCTGCTGCTCATGATACCCACGCTGTTCGGGATCATGCTGATCACTTTTGTCGTCATGCAGTTCGTGCCCGGCGGCCCCGTCGAGCAGATGGTGTCGCAGCTTCAGGGCCACGACGCCGGGGGCGAGGGCGCGGCGGCCGGCGGTGGCTATCGCGGGCGGCAGGGCGTGGACGCGAAGCGCGTGGAGGAGATCAAGAAGCTCTACGGTTTCGACAAGCCGGCGCACGAGCGCTTCCTCCAGACGATAACGCAGTTCGCGCGCCTCGACCTCGGCAAGAGCTTCTTTCACAACAAGGACGTGTGGACCCTCATAAAGGAAAAGCTGCCGGTGTCGATCAGCCTTGGAATGTGGACCTTTTTCCTGATCTATTCGATCTCGCTGCCGCTCGGGATCGCGAAGGCGGTGCGCGCCGGCACGCCGTTCGACGCAGTGACGACGTTCATCGTGCTGCTCGGCTATGCGATTCCGAGCTTCGTCATGGGCGTCGTGCTGCTGGTGTTCCTCGCCGGGGGCTCGTTCGTGCAATGGTTTCCCCTGCGGGGCATCGTCTCCGGCAACTGGGAGGATCTGACGCTCGTGGGCAAGATCACCGACTATCTCTGGCACATCGCGCTGCCGGTCACGGCGATGGTGCTGGGCGGGTTCGCGGTGATCACGATCCTCACCAAGAACGCGGTGCTGGAGGAGATCCGCAAGCACTACGTGTTGACCGCGCGCGCCAAGGGCCTCGACGAGCGCACGGTGTTGTGGCGGCATGTTTTCCGCAACGCGCTCATCCCGATCATGACCGGCTTTCCAGCCGCCTTCGTGGGCGCGTTCTTCACCGGGTCGCTGCTGATCGAGACGCTGTTCTCGCTCGACGGCCTGGGGCTGCTCTCGTATGAGTCGGTCATCCGGCGCGACTATCCGGTCGTGCTCGGCAGCCTGTTCCTGTTCACCATCATCGGGCTCTTCACGACGCTGCTGCGTGATCTGAGCTATCTGTGGGTGGACCCGCGCGTGAGATTCTTCGATTGAACATGACCGCGCCGGCCACCGCCGTTTCCCTTCCACGGCCCGCCCTCACCCCGGACCGGCCCTCGGGCGAGAGCCCGGCACGGCGGGCCTGGCGCCGTTACCGCTCAAACCGGCTGGGCTTCGTGAGCCTGGTCGTTTTTGCGATCCTGTTCGCCGTCAGCCTGCTCGCCGAAGTCCTGTCCAACGACAAACCGCTCGCCGTGCGCTACGACGGGCGATGGTACTTCCCGGTCGTGCAGACCCTGCCCGAAACGACTTTTGGCGGGGACTTCGCCACGCCTGCCGACTACCTCGACCCGCTCATCCGCGAGAACCTGCGCAGGCCGGGCAATATCGCGCTCTATCCGTTGAACCCCTATCACTACAGCACCATCAACTATTTCTCCAGGCAACCCAGCCCCGCGCCGCCGGATGCGGACAACCTGCTGGGCACCGAGGACCGCGGCCGCGATCTCCTCGCGCAACTGCTGTACGGCTTCCGGATCTCGGTGGTGTTCGCGCTGATCGTCACCGGGCTGTGCACGATATTCGGCGTGCTGTACGGAGCGATCCAGGGCTATTTCGCGGGCTGGACCGACATCGCCATGGAACGCTTCAACGAGATCTGGAGCGCGATGCCGACGCTCTACATGCTCATCATCTTTTCCGCGTTGTTCTCTCCCAGTTTCTGGCTGCTGGTGATCCTGCTCTCGATGTTCGGCTGGCTCGGGATCGCCGCCTACGTGCGGGCGGAGTTCCTGCGCAATCGCACGCTCGATTACGTGCGCGCCGCCCGCGCGCTGGGACAGAGCAACTGGAAAATCATCCGCCGCCATATCCTGCCCAACAGCCTGACGCCGGTCGTGACGCTCATTCCGTTCGAAATGGCGGGGGCGATCGGCGCCCTGACCAGTCTCGACTTCCTCGGCCTCGGGATGCCGCCCGGCACACCCAGCCTCGGGGACCTGCTCAACCAGGGCAAGAACAATCTGGACGCGTGGTGGATCTCGCTCGCCACCTTCGTCGTGCTGGTGGTCACGCTGCTGCTGCTGATACTCATCGGCGATGCACTGCGCGATGCGCTCGACCCGCGCAAAGTGCTGCGGGGTGACGCAGAATGACGCTGCTCGCGGTACGCGATTTGAGCATCGATTTCGGCGCGCGCCGCGTGGTGGATCGCGTGTCGTTCGCCCTCGATGCCGGCGAAAAGCTTGCGTTGGTGGGCGAATCCGGCTCGGGGAAAACCGTTACCGCGCTGTCGCTGCTGCGGCTCGTCGACGCGGCGCGCCTCACCGGAGAAATCGTCTTCGACGGCAAGCGTGTGCTGGAACTTCCGGGTCCGGAACTGCGCGATCTGCGCGGGCGCGACATCGCCGTGATCTTCCAGGAGCCGATGACCGCGCTCAACCCGATCTATACGGTGGGCGACCAGATCGCCGAATCGGTTGAGTTGCATACCACCCTGCGCGGCGCCGACGCGCGGGCCGAGGCGGTCGCGGCATTGCGGCGCGTGGGCGTCACGGAGCCCGAAACCCGTGCGCTGAGTTATCCGCACCAGCTCTCGGGCGGACAGCGCCAGCGCGCGATGATCGCCATGGCGCTCGCGTGCAACCCGAAACTGCTGATCGCCGACGAGCCGACGACGGCGCTCGACGTGACCATCCGGATGCAGATTCTGGAACTGATCGACAACCTGTGCTCGGCATCCGGCATGGCATTGATCCTGATCACGCACGACCTCAATCTCGTGCGCCGCTACGCCGGCCGGGTGGCGGTGATGGAGCGCGGGGTGCTGGTCGAGCAGGGGCCGACCGCCGAGGTGACGCAGCGCCCGCAGCACCCGTACACGCAAAAGCTCGTCAACAGCCGGCCGCGGCGCGACGTCGTGCCTCCCGGCGCCGGGCGCGTGGTGGAGGGGCGCGGCGTACGGGTCGATTATCCGGCGCGGCTTCCGGGCATCCGGGGCTGGTTCAGAACGGGCAGCTTCACCGCGGTTCGAGGTGTCGATTTCGAACTGGCGCCGGGGGAGACACTGGGGATCATCGGGGAGTCCGGCTCGGGGAAGACGACGCTGGCGCTTGCCGTTCTGAACCTCGTTGCCGCCCACGGCGATATCCGCATCGGCGCGACGTCGTGGTCGGGCGCGAGCGCCGCCCAGAAGCGCGCGATGCGCCGGGAGATACAGGTGGTATTCCAGGATCCGCTATCGTCTCTCTCGCCGCGGCTGACGGTGGAGGCCATCGTCGGCGAAGGTCTCGAAATACACGAGCCGGCGCTCGGCCCCGCGCAGCGGCGTGAGCGCGTGCTGCAGGCGTTGAACGACGTGGCATTGAGCGAAAACGGCGAGGTCGAACCGCTCCTCGACCGTTATCCGCACCAGTTTTCAGGGGGGCAGCGGCAGCGCATCGCGATCGCGCGCGCCCTGATCGTGCGTCCGAAAGTCGTGGTACTGGACGAGCCCACGAGCGCGCTCGATGTGACCATACAGAAACAGGTGCTGGAACTCCTTGCCGGCTTGCAGCACAGGTACGGCCTGAGCTACGTCCTGGTCACACACGATATCGAGGTCGTGCGCGCCATGGCGCATCGCGTCATGGTGATGAAGGAGAGTTGCATCATCGAGAGCGGATTGCTCGAAGACATCCTGACCCGTTCGAAGTCAGACTATACCCGCACCCTCGTCGCTGCCGGCGCCCCGTAATTGTTGGGGTGCGCTGCGCTTACCCCAACCTACGAAACTGTTTCAGTCGGATCACGGATCACGCCTTTCCCATCGGCCTTGGTCGGTTCACGGATCACGCCTATCCTATCGGCCCTGGTCGGCTCACGGCTCACGCCGTTGAACGTCGGATCACGCTTTGCCGGCCACTAACTCTTGTGCTGGTTCGTGGCGACCTTGGTGCGCTTGGCAGGAGCAGCCTTGGTGGAAGTGGCCTTGGCAGGAGCGGCCTTGGCAGGAGCGGCCTTGGCACGAGAGGCCTTGGCACGTGACGCTTTCACGCGAACGGATGCCTTGATCCGCTTGGCGGGCACGGCCTTGCCGGCCTTCTTGACGCTCACCCGCCGCTGGGTCGCCGCCACTCCCCTGCGGGACGCCGGGACGTAGCGCACTTTTTTTGTTCGGTTCGCGGCGAGCGCCGGCGCCGGCAGATCCGGCAGATTCGGTTCGGCGCCAGCCTTCACCGGCACCAGCAGCGGCTGCCCGGACTTCAGCCTGGCATTACCTGAAATACCGTTGATCTGCTTCAGCTCCGACACCGAAATCCCGTGTTTCGCCGCGATCTTGTCGGGTTTCTCGCCCGGCTTGACGGTGTAGGCCTGCCACGACACCAGCGGCTGGTCGTGGTTCTCCAGATTGGCGCGGAAGGTCGCGATCTTGTGCCGGGGCAGGACGATGGTCTCGGCCGCATTGGCGTTGATGACGGGCTTGTTGTGCGCGGGGTTGAGGAACCGGAACTCCTCGATGGAGACGTCGGCCAGCGTGGCGGCGAGCGCGACGTCGATGTGGCGGCGCGCCGTCACGGTCGCAAAATACGGCTCGTTGGGAATCTCTGCGAGCTGCAGTCCGAAGCGCGCGGGGTCGGCGACGATGTTCTTCACCGCTTGCAGCTTGGGAAGGTAGTTCCTCGTCTCCGCCGGCATCGGAAGGCTTTCGTAGTCCCCCGGCAGGCCCTTGGCCTGGTTACGCGCGACCGCGCGGCTCACCGCCCCTTCGCCCCAGTTGTAGGAGGCGAGCGCCAGTTCCCAGTCGCCGAACATGCCGTGGAGTTTCTCGAGGTAATCGAGCGCGGCGTTGGTCGCGGCAACGATGTCGCGGCGCCCGTCGTACCAGAAGTCCTGGCGCAGGCCGTAGAGACGGCCGGTGGAGGGGATGAATTGCCACATCCCGGAGGCGTGGGCGCGCGAATAGGCCTCGGGGTTGTACGCGCTCTCGATCATCGGCAGCAGCGCCACTTCGAGCGGCATCTTGCGGCGCTCGACTTCCTCCACCACATGGAACAGCACGCGGCGGCTGCGCTCGACCATGCGCGCCACGTAGTCGGGCCGGGTCGAATACCACTGTTCCCACTCGCGCACCAGGGGATTGTCCAGGTCGCGCATGCCGAAACCCTCGCGGATGCGCGGCCACAGATGGTTGGGTGGAGGTTCGGGCGGGGCGGCTATGACAGCGGGCGGCGAGCTGTCTCGGGCTGGAGCGATGGGGTCCGGTGTGACCACGACGGGAGAGGGTGCATCGACCGGCTCCTGGATCGCAGCGGCATCGCCGGCGTTTTCGCCCATGGGGAGCTGCGCGCATCCGGTTGCGAGCAGAGCAACGGCCACCGCGGTGCAAAATCGGTGCATGTTCAAGCCTCCTCCGTACACAGGGCGCATCCTAACTGCCGCGCGCGCAATCCGTCAAGCGGATTTTGCTTATAAATCAGGTAAATCAGAAGCGAATCGGCTGTGGTTTCGAAGCCATGGAGGATTATGAGATCGCGTGATATCGGAGCGTGCATCGCACGACGCAACCACCCCGGCCGCTTCGCGACCACCTCTCCTTGAAAAGGAGGGGAGGAAATAAGTTCAAAGGCGTGATCCGTGAACCGGCAAGACCGTGATCCGACAAGTGCAAGGGCGTGATCCGTGAGCCGCCGAGGGCAAGGGCGTGATCCGTGAACCGACAAGTTCAAAGGCGTGATCCGTGAACCGACCAGTTTCGTAGGTTGGGGTAAGCGCAGCGCACCCCAACAATCATCGCGACGCACCGACGGTGTTGGGGTTCGCGTTGCTCACCGCCAACCTACGCGCTGAAACAAGAAACAGTGATCCGTGATCCGTGATCCGACAAGGTCGTTTTGGAAGTTATCGGCTCACGGTTCACGCCT
>MEQT01000099.1:712-23360 GCA_001770325.1 Betaproteobacteria bacterium RIFCSPLOWO2_02_64_14 | reverse complement strand
CACGCTACGCCGGCAACGCGTCCGCGCCGGGGCGGGCCTCCAGCTCGCAGGCGTTTACCGTCATCGCGAGCATGCTGTAATAACCGATCGTTCCGGTCAACTCGATGAATTGCTCGTCGCCGAACCTTTGTTGGAGCGCTTTCGTGGCGGCGGCATCCACGCGGTGCTTGCGGATGAGGTTGCGCGTGAAATCCACGATCTGCGCGTCCTCGGCCGGCATGCCGCGCGAGTGCTGATCGCGGATCGCGGCGATGGTTGTCTCCGGGACACCCTGGCGCCGGGCCGAGCCGGTCTGCGCGCCCCAGACGTAAGCCGCTTCGAACTCCCGCGCGACGACCATCGCGGCGAGCACGCGCACCCGGTGGTCGAGCTTGCCCTCGAAGCGCACATAGGCGCCGAGATGCATGACGCGCTCGGCAAGTGGCGGACAATGCAGGAACATCGTGAACGGTCCCTGCACCCCGCCGCGGCTCTTGACGATGGCGTCCACGATCGCGTGATGCTCCGCGGGTAAGTCGTTCTTGCCGGTGATGGATTTCAGTCTTGCCATGATGTTCTCCTTCGTTGGTGTGGCGTCCCGCACATTACTTGCATGAATGACAGGCCGCTGCGGTGAACGGGACTGCAATCAGGATATACTTTTCGTGTCATTGCAAGCGAAGCGAAGCAATCTCGTTGCCGGCAACGCAAGCGCGGCCAGCCGCGAGATCGCCGCGTCGCCCACTCCTCGCGATGACGGCTGGGCCCATGCCGGCCGTATCAGTCACGCACGGCCTCCGCGACGAGCGTCGAAGTTTCAAACGTCTTCGTGTCGGCCGTCGGCGTGTCACCGGGGGTCACATCCCCGCGAAGCGGGGCCCCTGCTCCGCCCCTCGACACGCACCAGTCACGCCGTATCAACCGGTCACCGCCTGTCAAGCGAGGCGACGAACTGCCCGAAGTAGAAGAGCCCGAACGGCCAGAGCCCGAGTTTCGCCGCGCTCCCGATATGGCCGAGGTTGCCGGCGTCCACCAGCGTCGAGCCCCACGCCCTGGCAAAGACTCCGGCGCGCTCGAAGGATACCCGATCGTCGTTGCGGCTCGCGAGCACCATCGACGGAAAGGGCAGGGGTTTGAGGATCATCGGTCCCCAGCCGCGCACCGGCGAGCTGGGCGAAGCGTCAAAGCGGTCCCGGTCGGTCGGCGCGGCCAGGAATGCGCCCGCCACCTTCCTGGCGTGCTCCGGTTGCTCGAACGACCAGCGCATGGTGAGGGACGTGCCGAGGCTGTGCGCCACCAGCACGATCGGACGCGTGGCCCGCGCCACCGCTTCCGTCAGGCGCGCGGACCAGTCGGGATAGACCGGCTTCTCCCAATTCGCCTGCTCCACGCGCTGCATGCCGGGAAAGGCCGTGCCCCAGGCCGTCTGCCAGTGGTCCGCACCTGCGCCACCGAGGCCAGGGAGGATGAGGATCGTGAGGTCGTTGATGTCACGCATATCAGGGCAATTTTACGGCGAGATGAGGTAACGGTGTGGCTTGCGCTATTATCCGATTTCTCGATCGCTGTCGGTCGATTTGGTCACCAAACTCAAGGAGCGATTCATGCCGTTCTATCAGCTGGACGAACTCGAGAAGAAACACTCAAGCGTCAATTCCAAGATCGAGTCGGGCGCGGTCCCAGGCGAATTCATGAAGTTCGGCATTGTAACCAAGCCGGACGGTGAAGGCCCGCCCCTGCACGAGCATCCGAACGAGGAGCAGTTCACCGTCATCCTCTCCGGTCAGATGCACTTCGTGCTCGGCGATGAGGACCGGGTGGTCGGTCCGGGAACGCTGATCCACATTCCCCGCAATACCCGCCATCGCTCGCGCCCGGTCAATGGGCCGGCGACCTTCATCACGGTCAAGAGCCCCTGCGGCAACGGTGATCTCTCCCAGGACTACAACCTGCGACCGGAGGCGAAAGAGGTTGAAGCGCTTTATCCGGGGAACAAGCGCTAATAAAAAGAGCTCCCCCATCGAGGGGGAGGGAACCTATTTTTTTGACACCGTGCAACTAAAGGGCGATCCGCATTTGGCTGCATAGGGACGCTTATTCACAGAGGAAAACGATGCCGTTGGATGTGCGAAATCCGGGACTGCATGATCTCATTGCCCCTGATGCCCCCATCGAGCGTGTCGCCGGCGGGCTGGGGTTTACCGAAGGGCCCGTGTGGCGTGGCAATGCGCTCCTCTTCAGCGATATTCCGAACAACCGTATCGTACGCTGGCGCCGCCTGCCGGAAGGCCCGGAGCTGACCACCTATGCCACCGGGCGGTCGAACGGCCTCACCCTGGATCGTCAAGGCCGGTTACTGGCGGCCGCGCACGGCGGTCGCGGTGTGGCGCGCGTCGCCGACGACGGCACGCGCACGGTACTGGTGGAGCAGTTCCAGGGCAAGCGGCTCAATAGTCCAAATGATATTGTGGTCAAGTCCGACGGTTCGATCTACTTCACCGACCCGCCTTACGCCGTACAGATAGGCACGCCGGGCATGTCGCGTCCGGCGGGCTGGTGGAGCGCTCCGATTCCCGGCAAAGAGCAGCCATGCAATGGTGTGTATCGCCTGACCCCTGACGGTGCCCTGCAACTGTTGGCGGACGACTGCGCGCTGCCAAACGGCTTGGCTTTCTCCCCCGACGAGTCCGTTCTCTATGTCGACGATTCGGCCTATAAGCATATCCGCGCATTCGACGTGCGCCCGGATGGTGGCTTGACGAAGAGCCACATTCTGTTGGATATGGCTTCAACCGACGCTGGCGTGCCGGACGGTTTGAAGGTGGATCTGCAGGGCAACGTGTTCTGCACCGGCCCGGGCGGTGTGTGGGTGTGCCGTGCCGATGGCACCTTGCTGGGCCGCATTATCCTGCCGGAACTGCCCGCCAACCTGGCCTGGGGCGAGGATGGCAGCGTCCTCTTTATCACGGCGCGTACCAGCGTCTACCGGATGCAAACCAAAACGCGCGGCGCCCTGCTGGGTTAGTCAGCTCCTACGCCAGCACCAGCGTGGCGTCGGCGAAATCCATGTCCTCGTAGCGCGCGTGGATTGTTGGGGTTCACGTCGTTCACCCCAACCTACGATCTACAACCTGCGACCGGAGGCGAAAGAGGTTGAAGCGCTTTATCCGGGGAACAAGTAGGGGAAGGCTCGCCGTCAGATCACCTTGCGATCGCGGAGCCCCTGGATCGCCGCAGCGCTGTAGCCGAGGTCCGTCAGTACCGCCTCGTTGTGCTCGCCCAGTTCCGGCGCGATGCCGAACCTGGCCGGCGTTTCGGAGAATTGCCACGGCGAGCCGTGCACTTTGAGTTTCTTGCCGTGCTTCGGATACTCGACCTCGGTCACGTAGCCGTTGGCCAGCACATCGGGGTCGTTCGATGCTTCGAGCAGCGTGTTGATCGGCGCCGAAACGATGTCGGCACCGCGCAGCAACGCGACCCATTTGTCGCGCGGGCCGGTCGCGAACAGTTGATCGAGCGTCTTCAACAGCGTCTCCCGCCGCTCATCCGACACCATCGCGGCGCCAAGGTCGCCAAATCCCGCCGTCACCAGCGTGTCGTAAAAGCCCAGCGCGGACATGGCCGCCTTCCATTTAACGCCGCGGAGCTGGAAGACGAGCGGCTTGCCGTCCACGTCGTTGAAGCTCGCAGAGATGCCCGGCCGTTCCGGCGTGCCGGTGACGCGCGCCTGGCCGGTGACCGGGTTGCGGTTGCGCCACATCGCGGTGGTGAGCGTCCAGCCCATCAGCCGGATCTGCCCTCCCAGCAACGAGCAGTCGACCTTCTGGCCGATCCCCTGCGTCCGGGCGCAATGCAGGGCCGCCAGCATCCCGCCGAACGCCAGGATCGCACAGGTTTCATCGGCTACCGATACGATGCCGGTGCGCATGGGCTGGCCCGGTGTGGAATAGGCCTCGGCGATGCCGCCCAGTGCCTGCGCCATGGAATCCGTGCCCGGAAGGTGGGCATTCGGTCCCCTGGGGCCGTAACCGGAAATCGAGACGTAGACGATCTTCGGGTTGACCTTCTTCAGGTCCTCATAGCCGTAGCCGTTCTTCTCAGCGGCGCCGGGACGGAAGTTCTGGCCGAAGATGTCGGCGCGCGCCACGAGCTTGTACAGGATCTCCCGCGCCTCCGCGGATTTGAGATTCAGCGTGACGCTCTTCACCCCGCGGTTGTTGGTTTCGAAAATGGTGCTGGGCAGGCCGGGAAACACGCTGCCTGCCCGGGTGTTGTCGCCTTTTTCCGGCACCTCGATCTTGATGACCTCGGCGCCCAGATCGGCCATCAGCATGTAGGGAACCGTGCCGGCCTGCGCGGTGGAGCAGGCGACAACCTTGACGCCGTCGAGCGGACCACGTAATTGAGCCATAGCGATAAATCCTACTTGTCCTGGTATTGTGCCCCGCAAAACACTTTTCGATTTCCAGAGCCGTTGTGTCGGCGAAAAAGACGATGCGAGAGCGAATCCTCTGTCATCGCGAGGAAGCCGGCTGACGCGGCGAACTCTCGGCGGGCGCGGTGGCGTTGCCTGCAACGAGATTGCTTCGATTCTCTCGCAATGACCGATTTCCTGTCATCGCGAGGAAGCAAAGGTAGGTTGGGCTGAACGCAGTGATGCCCAACACGGAACGAACGTCGATTGTTGGGGTTCACGTCGTTCACCCCAACCTACGATCCGGACGTCGCCGTACGTCGGAGACGAGCAGGAGTTCTGAAACGGACTGAGGACTCATCGCACTAGCTGGTGGCGAGGCCCTTGCGCGCGATAAATTCGGGGAACGCGTCCTTGGCCTTCGCGCCGCGCAGCACGGTCCGGGTGTATTCCTTCTCGGCATCGAACTGCTCTTCCAGTCCCTGCGCCATCTGCTTCAACATCAGAGCCTTGATGCCCATCACCGCCCCGCGATGGTTTGCGGCGATCATTTTCGCCAGCTCCATCGTCTTCGCCCGCAGTTGCGCGCGCGGAACGAGGTGGTTCAGCAGCCCGATGCGGTAGGCTTCCTCCGCCTCCACGATGCGGGCGGTGAACAGCAACTCCTTCGCGATCGGCCAGCCGACCTGGTTGGGCAGGGTCCAGGTGCTGTTGATCCTGCCATAGGCCGCGGCCAGAAAGCGGAACCGGGTTCCCTCGCAGCCCACCCGCATGTCGAGCGACGAGGCCAGCACCGCCGCGCCGCCATAGGCGATGCCGTTCATCATGCCGATCGTCGGCTTCGAAGACGCGCTGATCTCGTAGCTGCCCCTTCTCTGGCGCTTCGCATCCAGTTCTTCATCCGAATACTGCGCGTCGTCCGACAATTGCTCGTGGATATCGCCGCCCGCCGAGAATGCGCGCTCGCCGGCGCCGGTGATTACGATGCAGCCGATCGCAGCGTCGGCCTCCGCCTGCTTCACCGCGTGATGCAGTTCCTGCTGCAGCTTGCGGTTCATCGCGTTCAGCTTCTCGGGCCGATTGAGCGTGAGGATCGCCGCGCCATCTTCCACGTCGACCAGGATATGTTCGTAAGCCATGGTTCCATCCTCCAGACACGAGCCAGGGCCGTATCATAACGGCAAAGGGGCGGGCACGAATGGCCGGGAAGCTACTTCGGCGGCTTTGCCAACAGGAAAAATAACGACCCCAGGCCGGCCAGCACCGCCAGGAGCGTAAAACCTGCGCGGTAGTTCCCGGTCCAATCGGCGAACGCACCGGCAATGATCGGCCCGCCGATCTGGCCGAAAACGGTAATCAGGGACGACAGCCCGATGATCATGCCGATGGAGCGCCGGCCGAAGTAGTCAGCGCGGATCGCTTGCATGAATGGGCCGCGCAGACCCCAGGCCGTGCCGTGCACCAGCGCGGAGATCGCCAGGATGACGGGGCCCGTGGCATAGGTGAGCATCAACAGACCGGCTGCGTGCATCAGCATGCAGGCTGCGGCGACCAGGCGTTTATCGAATCTCTCGCCGATCACCCACCCGAGCATTACACCGAAGAATTGCCCGACCGTCACCAGGGCGAAGACGAGCGAGGCCGCGGCAAGCGAGTAGCCCAGGCCCTCCTTCATGTGTGTGATGGCGTGCACGTTCACGGCGGACACGACGAAGAGCGAGAAGCCGTGGCCGAGCGAGATCAGCCAGAAAGCGCCGGTACGCAGCGCCTCGCGTGCGGTGAACCCGCGCCGGGAGGGCGCCTCGGGATGTCCGCTATTCCTGGGCGCGGGCGGCACGCCATCCACGGTTTCGCCGTGATCCTCCGGGCGGCTGCGGATCACCCGTGCGAGCGGCCAGCCGGCGAGGATGGCGATGACGCCCGAGCCAAAGGCGGTTGCCCGCCAGCCGAAGCTTTCTATGGACCAGGCAACCAGGACGACGAAAATGCCGCCGAGCGCACTGCCGAACTGGACCATGGAGAGCGCGCGCGCACGGCGCTTCTCGAACCACTGGATGATCGCCACGCTCACGGGGAAGTTGCTGCACAAGCTCGCGCCGAGCGCGAGCACCACGAACGCCGCGTAGAAGCCGGCCAGCGTATCGATCTGGCTGAGGAGCATGAAACCGACGCCGAACGTAACGATGCCGGTGCGAATGATGCCCTGCGACCCGAAGCGGTCGACCATCCAGCCGAGCACCGGGCCGAGCAGTGCAGTCTCCGTCGATTTCAGCGCGGCTGCGCCGGAAAGGGCGGTCTTGCTCCAGCCACGCTCCTCGGAGAGGACCGCGACATAGGCACCGAAAGCCTGGTTCAGCAGCAGGCTCTGCAGAAACTGCAGGGCGCCGCCGGCAAACACGATGCGCCAGCCGTAGAAAATCTTCATGGGATGCCCGGCAGGATAACGTACGACTCCACCTCACCCATGGCGTATTCCATAAAGTGGTCTCCCGGGCTTGATTCCCGGACGCCGCCTGATTCGCCACGCGCGGATCTCAAAAAACCCGCTATGATTACGGTCGAAACCTAGCCAAGGGAACGTCCTATGCCGCTCGTCGCCGAGAAGCCGACCACCGAAACCCTGCGCGCCAAGTTCAACTATATCGTCGACACCGGGGTGCCGCCGGTGCGCTACATCGACTGGCCGGAGATGGAGCACAACGCGATCCCGCCGCAATACCGGCAGTACGAGATGACCGTGCGCGACGGCAGACCGCTGCGCGACACCTTCAAGCTCGACACGCACGGTTTCGTGTTCGCCGACCACCGGACGCAGGTCAAGGACTTCACCGACGATGCGGAGCGCGCGCGCGTCTACGACCCCGAGGTGCAGGCGCTCATCATGAAACATTCCGGCGCCTCGGAGGTTCTGGTGTTCGACCACACCGTGCGCGTCAGCGACGAGGAGATGCAGAAGGCCCTGGGCGCGCGGCCGACGGTCAAGAGCGTGCACAACGACTACACCGAGAAGTCGGCGCCGATACGGCTGCGCGAGATCGTCGGTGACGCGGAAGCCGAGCGCCGGTTCAAGAAGCGCTTCGCCATCATCCAGGTGTGGCGCCCGATCCGCGGCAAGGTGCTGATCGATCCGCTCGGCATCTGCGATGGCCGCACCATCCCGCAGAAGGGGTTCATACGGGTCGAGCGCCGTTACAAGTACCGCACCGGCGAGGTCTACCACATCGCCCACAATCCGGCGCACGAGTGGTTCTACTTCCCGCAGATGGAGCGTGGCGAGGCGCTGGTGTTCAAGGTGTTCGATTCTGACGCCGGCAAGCCCTCGCGCTTCACCGCACACAGCGCGTTTGACGATCCCGCAACGCCGGCCGGAGCGCCGCCGCGCGAGAGCATCGAAACCCGGACGTTCGCGTTCTTCGACTAAGAGCGTCGCCGATTCGCGCCTCGCCCTAGTTTCGTGCCGCCGGGGGCGCGGCAGTTTGACACGCCATCGGGAGCGGCGTAGGGTTCGCACGTGTCGAATCACCGTTCTTTCGGGAGGAGGGTCCAATGAAAGATGGTCTCCGGTTCGTCGACTCCGACATGCACGTCATGGAACCGCCGGATCTCTTCGAGCGGTACCTCGACCCCAAATTCAAGGATCGCGTCAGTGTGCGGACCGGGGCCGATGGTCGCCCCTCTCGCGGCCCGGCCGGCCTGATCCTCATCGACGGGCAGCCCACCTCGGACGCCGACCTGCAGCAATACCGCAAGCGGCGCCACGCCGGCCCGACGCAAATCGTCTCGCCGCTCGCGGGGTCCCGGCTCCAGGAGACGGACCGACTCGACTTCGCGATCGAGCGCGACTACAACGCCGAAGCCCAGGTCATGGGCATGGCGATGGAAGGCGTCGATATCGCCGTGCTCTATCCCACCATGGGCCTTGGCCTTCTTGGCCGCAACGGCGTCGAACCCCAGCTTTCGCTGGCCCTTTGCCAGGCGTACAACAACTGGATCCACGAGTTCTGCCAGTACAGCCCCGAGCGCCTGAAGTTCGTGGCGATGCTGCCCGTGCACGATGTTCATCTCGCCTGCCGGGAGCTGGTGCGGTGCGTGAGGGAACTCGGCGCCGTGGGCTCCTTCATCCGGCCGAACCTGGTGAACGGCCGCTATTGGCATTCGAATTACTGGGACCCGCTCTACAGCGTGCACGAAGAGTTAAACGTGACGTGGGGGTTCCACGAAGGCGTGAGCGCGCTCTACTCCTACATGCTCGAGCTCTACGGCGAGAACCGGTTCTACCGCCACGTGGCCTCCCACTGGATCGAAATGCAGCAGGCGCTGATCGCAATGGTGATCGGCGGCGTCTTCGAGTTCCATCCCAAGCTCCGGGTGGCATTCCTCGAAGCGCAGAACTCCTGGGTGCCCGGGCTCCTTTCCCGCATCGAGTGGGACTATCCGCAATACCGTGATTCGCACGCGCCGTACCTGAGCCTCACCCCGAAGGAGTACTTCCGGCGCAACTGCTGGGCCGCGGTCGAGGGCAGCGAACCCGAAATCGAGGCGACGGCGGGCTTGATCGGCGCCGACCGCATGTGCGTCTCCAGCGACTATCCGCACTTCGACTCCAACTTCCCGAATGTGTCGAGTAACCTGCTCAAAGGCTGCTCGCGCGACACCGCTGCGAAGATCCTGATGGGCGGCGCGCATCTCTACGGATTCACCGAGGCCGACCTTCAGAAAGCGGACAGGGCGGCGGGGGCGAGTGCGACTACCAGTGCGGCGGCGCCGCCGTCCGGGAAGCGCGTGGCAGCGATGAGCGGGTGACCCGCGACAGCACTCGCGCCAGCCAGCGCCTGGATTTTTGACTCAAGGATGCCGCGCCGCGTACCGCGCCAGCAGCTCGAGGTTCCGGATGCTGATCTTGCGGTAGCGCATTGAGAGCGCGCCGCGCTCGGCGAAGCGCCCGAGGATGCGCGTCACCGTCTGGCGCTGCACGCCGGTAATGTCGGCGATTTCCTGGTGTGTGAGGCCGATCGGCTGATCGGCGTCGTCGCCTGCGTCGTGGTAGCGCGCAGCGAGGTCCACCAGCAGCTTGGCAATGCGCGCCTCGGCGTTGTCCGCCATCAGGTAAACGAGCCGGTTGGCGAGCATGCCGAGCCGCGAGGCAACGATACGGATGCACAACTGCGGCACTTCGGGGTGCGTCACCAGGAATTCTCGAAACCGCGCGAGCGGCACCTCGGCGATCTCGGTTTTCTCACACGCTTCGACGTTGACCATGCGCCCCTTGTGGTGCGGCGTTTCCACCAGGCCGAAGACTTCACCCGGGAAGCCAAACCAGAGGATGACCTCACGGCCGCTCGGCGCGATCTTGTATGTCTTGACCCGGCCGGCGAGCAGCACGAACACGGCATCGCCGGGGTCGCCGGCGCGGAATACGAAGTTGCCCTTGCGCAGGCACTGGTGCGATGCCTCGGCGAGCAGCGCACTGCGGGCGGCCGCGTCGAGCTGACCCAGGAAGTCGGTGGTAGGCATCGGGCCTCGTTCCGCGTCTCGTCTCCGGCAACATTCCGGGCACATTCTAACGCTGTGGATGCCGCCAATTGTCACCTGGATGGCAGATTCGCCGATCCCTTGAGTCCAGAATAGGCAGTCCCGGCGGCCCCAGCGGCCCCGGACTCGGCGGAGCGTGAAATGAAGTTCGAGGAACAGATCAGGGAACACGCCCGGCGTGCCGCGCGCGCGAGAGCGATGGGCGGTGCGGACAAGCTCGCCAGGCGCAGGCAGGCGGCGATCATGGACGTGCGCGAGCGCATCGATTACCTGCTCGACCCCGGCACGTTCCGCGAATCGGGACTCTTCGGCGTGTCCTACATCCCGGAGATGCGCGAGTCCACGCCGTGCGACGGCAAGGTGACCGGCTTTGGCCGGATCGATGGCCGGCGGGTGGGTGTCGTCGGCTACGACTTCACGGTGAAGGGCTCGTCCTCGAGCTACACCAACAACCGCAAGATGGCATATATCAAGGACACGGGCGGCAGGCGCGGCTTCCCGGTGGTGTTCCTCGGCGAGTCGACCGGCGTGCGCATGCCGGACATCATGGGCGAAGGCATGGGCATGAATTTCGAGGGCAATCGCTTCCTGCGCACCCGCGAGGCCCCGTGGGCCAGCGCGGTGCTGGGCAATGCCTTCGGCTCCGCCGCGTGGCATGCGTGCTGCTCGGATTTTTGCGTCATGCGTAAAGGGGCCGTCATGGCAGTGGCGAGCCCGCGCGTGGTGTCGAGGGCGCTGGGTCGTGAAGTGAGTCCCGAAGAGCTGGGCGGCTGGCAAGTACTGGCAGAGCATTCGGGCTATGCCGATCTCGTTGTCGATACGGACGAGCAGGCGCTCGATGCGATCAGGCGCTTCCTGAGCTACCTGCCGACCAACAACCGCGAGGCGCCGCCGGTTGCGCCGGTGCCCGAGGGCTCGGACGAGCCGATCAAGGAAATCCTTGATCTGATACCCGAGTCGTCTTCGCAGGTCTACGATGTGCGCAAAGTCATCAAGGCGATCGCGGACAAGGACAGCTTCCTCGAAATCAAGGAGCGTTTCGGACGTAGCATCACCACCGCGCTCGCGCGCATCGACGGACGCCCGGTCGGCATCATCGCCAACAATCCGCTGTTCAAAGGCGGAGCCATGGAAGCCGACGCGTGCAGCAAGGCGACGGACTTCATCGTGCTCTGTGATTCGTACAACGTGCCGCTCGTTCTCCTGCATGACCAACCCGGCTTTCTGATCGGTCCCGAGGCTGAAAAACGCGGCGTCATCGGCAGGGTGATCAACTGGATGAACGCGCTGCTGCAGGTGTCCGTGCCCAAGATCAGCATCATCCTGCGCAAGAGCTACGGGCGCGGCTTCATCAACATGGGCGGCGCCGGCATCGCTGATGAGATCGCCGCGTGGTGGACGGCGGAAGTGAGCTTCATGGATCCGCGCACCGCCGTCATGGTCGTGCACGGAATCAAGGAAGGGGATGACCCCAAGCGCTTCGCCGGCCTGCTTGCCGACATGGCGCGCAATGGCTCGGCCTACGATCTCGCCGCGGTCTACGGGGTGAAGGAAGTGCTCGACCCGCGCGAGACGCGCGAGTACCTGAAGGAGGCGCTCGACGTGCAGGTGATGCGCCTGTCGGGAGGCGTCGGGCAGCACCGGCTCGCCAACTGGCCGACCAGCTACTAAGAGGAATCCGGCGATGAGCGCGGAAACAGCAACAGCGCAGCACCGGCAGGCAACCATACGGACATGCCCAAAGGAGCAGGAAATCATGACGACGTTGGTACGCTGTTCAGCCCTTGTCTTCGCGGCTCTGCTGCTCGCGCCCGCGCTCGTGCTCGGTCAGGCCTATCCGACCAAGCCCGTGCGCGTGGTCATTCCGTGGCCGGCGGGCGGGTCGAACGACATCGTCGGCCGCATCGTCTTCGACAGGGTTTCGCAAGCGCTGGGAGAGCGCTTCGTCATCGACAACCGTCCCGGGGCTGCCGGCAGCATTGGAACCGTTCCGGTGGCGAAAGCTCCACCCGACGGCTACACGCTGATGGTTCAGTCGACGACGCACCTGGTCAATGCATACGTTTACAAGGATCTGCCGTTTGACGTCGTCAAGGACTTCGCCGGCGTCGGCATGCTGGCCTCGCAGCCGGGCATGCTCGTGGTGCATCCTTCGCTGCCGGCGAGTACGGTGAAGGAATTCATCGCATTGGCGAAGCGGCGCCCCGGCGAGATTCTCTATTCGTCCCCGGGCAACGGCAGCGCGCCGCATCTGTCGATGGCGTTATTCATTTCGATGGCGGGAATCAAGATCGTGCACGTCCCGTACAAGGGGGGGCCGCCATCGGTGGCCGCTGCCACGTCGGGAGAGACGCAGGCGACGATCGCCACGGTGGGTACGATCGTTTCCCAACTCAAGGCGAAACGCCTGCGCCCGCTGGGCGCGACCACGCGGCAGCGCCTCAGGCAGTTTCCCGACGTTCCGACGATCTCCGAATCCGGATTGCCGGGCTATGAACGCAGCCCCTGGATCGGCATATTTGCCCCGGCAGGCGTGCCGAAACCCATACTTGACAAACTCAGCGCCGAGTTCAAGAAGGCGCTCGGCATTCCCGAGGTCGCGAAGGTGCTCAGCGCTCAGGGGCTGGATCCGCGGTACATGCCATCCGGTGAATTCACGGCGCTATTGAGGAAGGAATACGAGGAGTACGGCAGGATCGCCAAGGTCGCGGGCCTGCGCGTCGAGTAGGGAAGGGGCCCGCGGCGCAGAAGGTTCTGGCAGCACATTGAGGAGGGACAGTTGAAAATCATCAAGGTGGAAGCCATTCCGGTGTGGTACCAGGTCACCGACGAGTATCACGCGCTGTTCGGCTCGAACAAGAAGAAAAGCACGATGGTGCACGCGCGAGAGGGCTGGTTCGCCAACATCGCGTACAAGGAGAACGTCTTCGTCAAGCTCACCACCGACGAGGGTGTCGTCGGCTGGGGCGAAGCGTGCGCGCACCCGGTCACCAGCGAGACGCTGGGCGGGTTGCTCTCGACCATCGAGCTCTTCAGCCGCACCGTCATCGGCAAGGACCCGTTCCAGATCGGCGCGATCCACGCCGCGTTGGACCACTTGTTCCTTCAGGGCAACGCCGGCGCGCGCTGCGCAATCGACATCGCGCTCTACGACATCATGGGCAAGGCTTCCGGTCAGCCGATATACAACCTGCTGGGCGGCGCCTATCAGAAGACCTTTGGCCGGCTCGCCACCATGCCGCGCGCCGAACCCAGGCGCATGGCGGCGCATGCCCGCAAGCTCCTCGCTCAGGGCTACACCTGCTTCGAGCCCAAGATGACCGGGCACCTCGAGTCGCTCGACGCCGACGCGGACCGGCTCGATGCCATCATCGAGGCCGTTCCCGGCTCCTGCCTGGTGGTCGCCGACCCCAACCAGATGTGGGGCACGGCGAAGGACACCATCGAGGTGCTGCTGCGGCGTTTCTCCGGGGTGGCCAACCTCGCGATAGAACAGCCCGTCATGTACTACGATTTGAACGGACTCGCCGCGATCACGCAGGCGGTGCCGAACAAGGTGGTGGCCGACGAGGCGATCCAGAACCTCTCGACGATGATCGAGATCGCTTCGCGCCGGATCGCCGACATGGTGAGCCTGAAGCTGGGAAAGTGCGGCGGCTTCTACAAGGCGGTGCAAATGATGCGCATCGCCGAAGCGGCAGGACTGCCGGTGCGCATCGACTGGACGCAGGGCAGCCACCTGCTCGATACCGCGACCGGCCATCTGCACGCCGCAGTGCGCCACGTCGGTTGCGACCCGGGGATGGACTACCAGCTCCGCATCAAGGACCGGCCCGTCGCGGACGGAGGCGCGACCATCAGGGGTGGAAAGGTCGTGATGCCCGAGACCCCCGGACTGGGCTTGACGGTGGACGAGAAACTCATCAGGAGACTTTCGAAGCGCCGCTGACCGCTCAAGCGTGGCGACGCCGAGTCTCCGTCTGCCGCAGCGGGCTGTCACAGGAGCGGGATAGCTCCCACCGATGATGGAGGATGAACCATGCAAGCCAACCGCCTGTACGTTGTTGCAGCACTCGCACTGACATGGTTTTCCGGAATCGGCGCTGCGGCACAGACCTATCCCACCCGGCCGGTGCGTCTGCTCGTCCCGTTCGTTGCCGGGGGCAGCTCGGACACGATTGCGCGTGTTCTCGGGCAGCCGTTGACGGCGATGTGGGGCCAGCAGATCGTGGTGGATAACCGCCCCGGCGCCGGGACGATCATCGGCACGGAGATCGCCGCGAAGGCGCCGGCAGACGGACACACGTTGATCACGGAGAACATCGCCTTTGCGATCAACCACGGCCTGCGCAGGAACCTGCCCTACGACACATTCAGGGATTTCGCGCCGATCATCATGCTCGCGCGCCAGCCGAGCGCGATCGTTGCCCCGCCGAACTTTCCGGCGAATTCGCTGAAAGATCTGATCGCGCTGGCGAAGTCGAAGCCGGGCGTGACATCCTATGGGAGCTCGGGCATCGGGACGATCGGCCATCTTGCAGGGGAACTCCTCAAGATGATGGCGGGCATCAAGCTCACCCATGTCGCCTACAAGGGAGGCGGACAACTGGTCACCGAGGTGCTGGGAAACCAGATCCCCCTGGGCATCATGGGCTTGCCCCCGGCGATGCCGCACATCAAAGCGGGCCGGTTGAAAGCCATTGCGCTCACCGACGGGAAGCGGGCGGCCGCGTTGCCCGACCTGCCGACGGTCGGCGAAACGGTCCCGGGCTTCGAAGTGAACAACTGGATCGGACTGGTGGCCCCGGCCGGCACGCCCGTCCCGGTTATCACGAAAATAAACGCCGACACCCTCCGCGTGCTTCAGATGCCGGACGTGAGGAATCGACTCTCGGCGCTGGGCTTCGAGATCCAGGGAAGCTCGCCCCGGGAATTCGAGACACTGGTGCGTGCGGACGCGGAAAAATTCCAGCGGATCATCAAAGATGCGGGCATCAAAGCCAACTGACCGTTGCCGCGGTGAGCGGTGCAGCCGTCACGGAGTGCATGCATGAAGATGCCGGGAGGACGCGCAGCAGTCGAAGCGTTGAGAGCTGCCGGAGTGACCCGAATCTTCGGGCTCATGGGCTCTTCGGCGCTCGACATGTATGACGCCTTGTACGACGCGAAGGATATCCGGCACATCGGCGTGCGTGATGAACGAGCGGGCACGCACATGGCCGACGCGTACGGGCGGATCACGGGGCGGCCCGGGATCATGATTGCGGGCCAGTCGGGGCCCGGCGCCACGAACCTCGTCAGTGGCTTAGGGCAAGCCTATCTTGCCTATTCGCCCGTAGTCGTGATTACGGGGCTGCCTCTCACGCAACACATGGGCAAGGATTCGTTTCAGGAGATCGACCAGCACACATTGTTTCTGCCGGTGACGAAGAAGGTTTTCGATGTTCCGACGGCGAGGCGCATTCCCGATCTCATATTCGAAGCGATGCGGATCGCGAACTCCGGACGCCGCGGTCCGGTGGTGCTCAATATCGCGCGCGACCTGTTTGCCGAGGAGATCGATGTCGAGATCCAATGCCGCACCGCAGCGCCGGTGAAAGCCGGCTATGTCGACCCGGCCACCGCACGCGCCGTAAAGGACTTGTTGCTCGGCGCGCGCGCGCCGGCACTGCTCGTCGGCGCCGGCGTGAAATGGGAGCGCGGCCATGAGAGCGTCACGCGGCTCGCCGGGAAACTCAGGCTTCCGATTGCCGCGTCATCCGGCCATGGCGACGTGGTGCCGAACGACCATCCGCTCTTTTGCGGGTACGCGGGCCCGGCCCCCTATGGAAATCCCGTGGCGCGCGAACTTATCCACGGGGCCGACGTGATCCTCGCTCTCGGGACGCGCCTCGGATTCAATACGACGCTTTACGGAAACGACGTCGTGCCGAAGCACGCGAAGATCATTCAGGTCGACATCGATCCCGGCGCGATCGGCAAGTACTACCCGGTGCACATGGGTATCGTGGGCGACGCCAGCGGTTTTGCGGCGTGCCTCGCCGGCACGATCGATGAGGCCGAAGGGAAGAATCCCGCGTGGCTCGAGCGCAACCGGAAACTGCGCGCCATGTGGGACGCGCTGTGGGAGGAGCGGGAGCGCCTCGGCCGGCAATCCGTCACGCCGTTGACGCCCGAACAGGTCTTTGGAGAGGTGAGGAAGGTATTGCCGCGGAACGCCATCGTTGCGCTGGACTCGGGCACGCTGTGCCGGCAGGCCGCCGACCAGTTGCCGTACTTTGAGCCGCCCGCCTTGCTGACGCCGCTCGATTTCGGGCTCGTCGGGTTCGGTTACGCCGCCGGACTCGGTGCAAAAGTTGCGGCGCCGGAAAGGCCGGTCATCTCGATGGCCGGAGACGGCGGTTTCGGCATGACCGTGATCGAGATCTGCACCGCCGTACAGTCAGGCATCAACAGCGTCGGCATCGTTCTCGACAATGGATGCTGGGGATCGGAGAAGGCCTACCAGCGGGATTTTTATAACGAGCGTTATATCGCCGAGAGCATCGTGAGTCCCCGGTATGATGTTGTCGCCCGATCCTGCGGCGCAGCAGGGTACTTCGTCGCCCACCCCGGCGAGCTCGCCGAGGCGTTGAGCCAGGCGCTGCGGGCGAATGAGCCCGCCGTCATCCACGTGAAGGTTGACCCGGATGCGATCGTGAGCTCGCGCAAGGACGCTTTGAAGCACCGGGTTTCCGCTTAGTCACGAGGCGGATCTGGACGCGCGGGCGATCGAAAAATGTATCCCGGCCCGGTAACGCATCGCACATGAACACCTTGAGTCAAGGGAACAAAAGCGCAACGGCGACAATGGCCGCTTACGCGTCGAGTCTTGTGTTCGACGATATCCCGCCCGATGTCGTCGAGAAGGCGAAGCTGTGCCTGATGGACACGCTGGGCTGCTGCATCTTTGGCTCAACGCTACCTTTCGTGAAGGTGCTCACCAACATGGTGCTCGCAGAAGGCGGAAGCGACGCGGCAGCGATTCTCGGCACCTCCCATCGCACTTCTGCTTCGCAGGCGGCCCTTGTGAACGGTACGGCCGCGCATGCTTTTCAGCTCGACGAGGTCCACGCCGGCGCAACCCTTCATCCCGGATCAGTCGTCGTGCCGGCCGTGCTCGCGCTTGCCCATGGCGCGCGGCTTTCCGGACGCGCCTTTCTCACGGCCATGGTTGCCGGATACGAAGTCGGTATCCGCATCGGGCTGGCGACCGACGGCGGCATGTTCAGGCGCGGATACCACAACCAGGGAACGACGGGGGCGTTGGCTGCGGCCGCGGCGGCCGCGCGGGCGCTCGGACTCGGTCCGGGTGCCACCGCCCAGGCATTCGGCATCGCCGCATCGCAATCCGCGGGGCTGATGGCCGTGCAGGAAGGGGCGAACGCCAAAGCGTTTCATTCCGGGCGCGCCGCGCAGAGCGGCGTCTATGCTGCCCTGCTTGCCGGTGAAGGCTTCACCGGCGTGGACGACGTGCTGGACGTGGAATACGGCGGTTTCTTCAGCACGCTGGCGGACGGATACAAGCCCGAGAGGTTGACGCGGGATCTGGGGCATGAATGGGAGACGCGCAAGGTGGGATACAAGTTGTCGCCCGCCTCGAATGGCAGCATCACGGCGATGGATACGCTGCGCCGGATCATGGACAGCAACGGCGTGAAGACCGGAGACATCGAGCACGTCACGGCGCACGTCAGCACGAATACGCTGCACCACTGCGGCTGGGATTTCGATCCGCGGGCGGCAAAAGGCGTGCTGGCGGCGCAGATGAATCTGCGCTATGGACTCGCCGCCATGGCATTGGATGGCTGCGCCACCCCCGCCCAATATACCGAGGCGCGCATCAAGGATCCGAAGATCGCCGAGTTTCTCGCGAAGATCAACGTGCGCGTGTGCGACGAATTCGACCGGGACGGCGCATTGAGGCTGGCGAGCAGGATCGAAGTCCGGTCCAGGGGCGGAGCGACTTATGTCGACCAGACGCTCTACAGAAAGGGCAGCGTGGAGGATCCGGTGTCGACCGCGCAACTCGAGGACAAATTTCTTGCTTTGACGCATGCGGTGCTGTCCCGATCCGCGGCGAGCATGGGCATCGAACAGATCCGGACATGGGACGCGTTGCCGCGCGTTCCCGGCTCCGGATCGATATGGGGGCGGCAGCGTTGACGCACGGACAAGCGAGGAGATAACGTGAAACGGGTGTGGCAGCGGATACTCTTATTCAGTGCAGCGTTCATCTTGGTGAACAGCGTATGGGGGCAAGCGTATCCCGCGCGGCCGGTGCGGTTCATCGTCCCCTTCCCGCCAGGGGGCGCAAACGACGTCATCGCGCGCCTACTCGCGATCCCTTTGAGTGAGATGCTCCGGCAGCAATTCGTCATCGATAACCGGGGCGGCGCGAATACGATCATCGGGACGGACCTTACTGCCAAAGCGAATCCCGATGGTCACACCATCCTGATCGTGCCCGGGAGCTTCGCCATCAACGTCGGCCTCTACAAGAAGCTGCCTTACGACAGTGCGCGCGACTTCGCGCCGGTCGTGATGATCGGAAACGGCGCCTACATGGTCGTGGTGCATCCCTCGCTGCCGGTAAAGTCCGCGGCAGAGCTGATCGCGCTCGCCAAACAGAAGCCCGGCGAGATCCGCTACGCCTCTTCGGGCATTGGCAACGTGACGCATCTCGCCGCCGAACTGTTCAACATGATGGCCGGTACGAAGATGCTGCACGTGCCGTACAAAGGCGGCGGCCCCGTGATGATCGACCTGCTTGCCGGCAGGGTTTCCGTGTTTTTCAGCACCGTCGCGACCGCTGCCCCACACATCAGAGCCGGCAGACTGCGCGCGATCGGTGCGACGACCGCCGAACCGAGCGCGGCTTTTCTCGACGTGCCGCCCGTCGCCCGGACGGGTCTTCCCGGTTACGAGGTGAGCGGCTGGTACGGCATACTCGCGCCGGCTGGAACGCCCAAGACTGCGATCAATGCGCTCAACCAGGCCGTGCGTGCAGCGCTGGGCAAGCCCGAACTCAAAAGCAAGCTGCTGGCAGCGGGCGTCGAGACCGTTGACACCACCCCCGAGCAGTTCCGCCAATTCCTGCTGGCGGAGATAAACAAGTGGGGCAAGGTCGTCAGGACGCTGAACATCACGACGGAATGAGGCGCAGGCACACGGAGCCAGGTTCGCGACCGTATTTCGGTCATTGGGGCCGTATCCCGGCTGACTTGATGATCTTCGCGTAGAGCTTGAGCTCGCGGTCGACCATGGCACCCAGATCCGTCCCGCTGCCGGAGATGATGTCGTTGCCGAGCCCGACGATCTTGTTCCGCACGTCCGGAACCTTCAGGGCTTTGACGAATTCGCCGTGCAGCCGGGCGCGTATGGCCTCCGGCGTGCCGGCAGGGAAGAAGATGCCCATCCAGGTCACGAGATCGAAACCCGGATAGACGTCCAGCACCTTGGGCAGCTTCGGCAGGACGGGCGAAGGCTTCGACGAGGTCACCGCGATGGCGCGCAGCCGGCCTGCCTGGACGTGCGCCAGAAGGCCTGAAACATTGCCGAACATGACCGCGATCTCGCCCGATATGAGGTCGATATACGCGGGAGCAACGCCCTTGTACGGAATGTGGTTGAGCTTCACCTGCGCCATCGACTGGAACAGTTCCATGCCGAGATGCGTCAGGTTGCCGACGCCGGCGGACCCGTAGTGAATCGCGCCGGGCCGGGCGCGCGCAAGCGCCACGAGATCCTTCACCGAGCGCACCGGCAGCGACGGGTGCACCACGAGCACCATCTGCGAGGAAGTCAGCCAGGTCACCGGCGCGAAATCCTTTTTCGGGTCGTAGCCGAGATCCTGTCTCAGCACCGGGTTGACGGTCATCGGTCCGGTATTGCCGATCAGCATCGTGTAGCCGTCGGGCGCCGACTTGGCAACGACGTCCGCTCCGACGCTGCCGCCCGCGCCGGAGCGATTCTCCACGACGACGTTCTGGCCCAGTGCGAGGTGCGGGACGATGATCCGCGCAATCGCATCGACCGGACCCCCGGCAGGATACGGCGCGACCAGCCGCACCGGCCTCACGGGATAGCCCTGCGCCGCGGCGTTCTGGGCAGCGGCAGCGAGCAAAAACAACAGCCATCCTGTCGTACGCATATGCTCTCCTCCTCGAGATGATAGGCGAACCATGATCCGTGACCGGCAGCGCTGGCAGGTCGTGAGCGGGATCAGCGGCCAGTGTCGGGGGAATCTATTCCAACCGCGCGAGCAAGGCAAGCTTCATCCCGTACGGGCCGGTCGAGTGCTGGTGGGGATGGCGCCGGGAGGGCCGTCCGCATAGTGGTCTCCGGTGCGTCGGCTTTTCTCGATTTCCCAACCGAAATCTCCGTCCACATAGCGGTCTCACATCCAACATTTTTTGATCCAGCGCAATGTGATCGCGCGCCTGCAGGCGCAAGCTCATTACATCAAGGGCTCCCTGAGAAGGAGGATTCGTGATGGGTATCGGGACAATGGAATGGGTCGTGGTGATCGTAGCTTTGGTGACAGTATGCGGGCTGGTGTTCTGGCTGGTCGATATGTACTCGAAAGGCCGGATGATGAGGTGCCCTGAAACGGGGTCGATCGCTCTCATCCGCGTGGCGCTTGCTGCGAGCGGCGAAGGGAAATCGCCCAAAGTCACCGTCAAACAGTGCGATTTATGGCCGGAAAAAAGGGACTGCGCTCAAGGGTGCCTCGCGCGCTACTCGGAGACCACCCCTGGATATCGGGTCAATCCGAATTCGTTGAGGCCGTTCGGGCCGCAATAGCAGGCCGCTCCAGCCGGACCGGATGCGCGAGTTGTCCGGCGGTCTGCTCGCCCGCGAAAAAGCGCCGGATATTCTCCAGCGCTCCCGCCACGTCCACCTCCCAATAGCGCTCGGAGGAACCTCCCGCCATGTGGGGCGAGAGCACGACGTTCGGCAGACCGATGAGCGGGCTTATCTGCGGCAGCGGCTCCCAGCGGAAGACGTCCAGACCGGCCATGGCGAGCTTGCCATCGCGCAGGGCCGCACACAGGGCATCCTCGTCGATCAGCCCCCCGCGCCCCACGTTGATGAGGCTGGCGGTGGGTTTCATGCGGGCAATACGCTCACGGCTGAGCAGATTCTCGGTTTCCGGCGTATGCGGCACCGCCAGGATAAGGTAGTCCGCCGCCTCGATGAGCGCGTCGAGAGACAGGTAGTGCACATCCAGCGCCGCCTCGATCTCCGCGGTGTGCTGACGGCGCTGGTAATAGCAGATTCGCGGCCCGAAGGGGCGCACCCGGCGGGCGATCTCGACGCCGATATCGCCCAGGCCCACGATGCCGACCGTCGCTTCGAGCAGGTCGCCCACTCCCGGCACCTTGATCCAGTTGCCGTGGTGGACGTTCTGCTGCCCGGTCCGCCGGGGAGCAAATCCCATTTCCATGTACCGCGCCTCTGCGACCACGCGATGGCATTCCAGCAGCCGCCGCGCGCAGGCAAGCATGAGCGCCATGGCGTGGTCCGCGACGGTGGCGTTGCGGATGAGCGAACGCGTGAAGACGGGGAGGCCCTTGTCCCGCGCGGCGCCGAGATCGATGTTCTTGCAGTCGATCCCGAACTTCTGGATCATCCGGGCGTTCCCCGCGGCGTCCAGCACCGCACGGGTGATCGCCGCCTTGTAGGCGAGGATCACATCCGCATCGCCCGCGGCGGCGGCGATGCCGTCCTCGGTGAGAGCCTTGGGCACCACCACTGCGAAAGGCCTGCCCTTGGCCATCGTTTCCACCTTCCAGGCGAACCGGTAGTTCGCGCCGTCGGGCACAAGCACGCGTATCGCGTCGCTCACGGATGAACCCTGTTCACACTTCTTCCCGCAAGCTCGTGACTGCGACTCACCGTCACCGTACCTTGAAGACCAGTTTGCCGCGCAGGTGGCGTCCCTCGCTCACCTTGTGGGCGGCGGCGGCTTCGGACAGCTTATAGGTCGTGATCTCGGGCACGCGTACGGCGCCGCTGGTTACCAGCGCGGCGATGCGATCGAGATGCGCGCGGTCGCGCCCGACCTTGGGCCGCAGCGATACGGCATCGGCACGCGGCGAGGCGGGTGCCGCACTCCCCGAGGCAATGAACGCCGCGCGTCCGCCCGGCCGCAGCACGGCGAAGGAGCGCTTTGCCACTTCGCCGCCGACGGTGTCGAAGACCGCGTCGCAGCCGGACACGACCTTGGTAAAGTCCTGCGAGTGGTAGTCGAAGATCTGGTCGGCGCCGAGCCGGCGCAGGTAGTCGTGGTTCGCCGCGCTGGCAGTCGTGATCACGCGCGCACCGATATGCTTCGCGACCTGTATCGCGAAGCTCGCGACACCGCCCGCGCCGCCCTGGATCAGTATCGTTTCACCGGACTTCAGTTGCAGCGTGTCCTCGACCGAGCACAGCGCGGTGAGGCCGATCAGCGACAGCGCGGCACACTCCACGTGCGAAAGGCTCTCCGGTTTTCGCGCCACGATCGCCGCCTTGATAGCGATCTTCTCCGCGTAAGCCGCTTCCTGGCCGGCATCGCACACGCCGAAGACCGCGTCACCGACCGCGAAGTCCTTCACGCCGTCGCCGAGCGCGCTGACGACTCCCGAGAAATCCCGTCCCGGAATGTACGGAAAGTCGCTGATCGGCGCGTAGTGGCCG
>MEQT01000099.1:0-706 GCA_001770325.1 Betaproteobacteria bacterium RIFCSPLOWO2_02_64_14 | reverse complement strand
ATCCGGAAGGTCGCCGTACTGCATCACTTCCGGTCCCCCGTTTTTCATGAAGTACGCTGCTTTCATCTTTTGCCTCCCGGTGAATTGGTTCGTTACCCGGCAATGATCCTAGCACGCCGATACGATCGGTGATCGTTGCCGGTGAAGTCCGTAAAGGAGTTGATCGTCCTCGCCAAAGCGCGGCCGGATGAATCCGGGCGCTCACGCACAAGGGGGCACCGGATCGGGACACCCTCGACCACGACTGGGACCTCACCGCAGGCGAGATCACGCGTACTTCTGGCCGCACTCGGGGCAGAACTTCGGATCTCCGTCGGCTTCGGCGCCGCACTTGCTGCAGCGTTTTTTCGCCGAAACGGCGGCGCCGCACTCCGGACAAAACTTGCCGCCCTGGGTTTTCGCGCCGCACGAAGGGCAGGCCACCCCCGTTACCGTGGCGACGTCACGCTGCGCGGTCCAGTCGACGCTTCGCGCTTTCGCCTGGATCTGTTCCTTCGCGGCCCCGGCCTGCGCCGCCGCCATCTCTTCGTCGAGATCGGGCGCGCAGCCTTCGCAGAGCTGCATTTTCTTGTTCCAGCACACCGGCTCGCAGACCCATTTTCCGCAGCGGGTGCATTGCTTGAACTGCCTGGAGATCTCCTCGGCCGCTTCCTTGAGCGCCGAGTCGTGGGCGGTGCTGCCGACGGCGCGTTGAATCTCGTACGCG
>MEQT01000098.1:2571-9599 GCA_001770325.1 Betaproteobacteria bacterium RIFCSPLOWO2_02_64_14 | reverse complement strand
GGTGGCCCATCACCTCCTCGACGAGGGCTATCCGTTCCTGATCGAAAAACCCGTGGGCCTCAATGCGCGGGAGGTGCGGGGTGTCGCTGACAAGGTGGCGGTGAAGGGCGCGTTTGCCGCCGTGCCGCTATTCCAGCGCTTCCACCCGTTCGTGTCACGCGCGCGGCGCATGCTCGTTGAGGGTAGATTCGGCCCGGTGTCGCATTTCTATTTCCGCTCGAATCGGCCGAGTTCGGCGCGCTATGTTGCGTGGGGCGCGCCGTGGATGCTCGATCCGGCGGTGGCGGGCGGCGGGTGCCTGCGTAACGTCGGGCTCCACGGCATCGATGCTTTTCTCTTCCTCACCGGGGAGGACGTCGAGGTGACCGGCGTACAGACGAGTTCGCGTGCGCACGGTGCGCGCGTGGAGGACTACGCTACGCTGCTCCTGCGCACGGCGAGCGGAGTGCTCGGCACCATCGAGGTAGGCAACACCTTCCCGGGCACGGGCGCGGACGCGGAATGGAAGCTCGCGGGGCGCGATGCGCTGCTCGTGCAACGGGATGGATCGCTGCGTTGCGCGACGGCCGCCGGCGAACAGGCACTCGCGGGGCAGCTGGCCGAACCGCTTCCGGTCGTCGCAGTGCGCGACGCACTCGCGCGCTGGCAAAACGGTGAGCCCCCCTCCACGGGGGTCGAGGACTGCTATCGCGCGATGCGGATCGTCGATGAGGCGTACGCGATCGCGGAACGGCGAACTCCGCGCCACGGATGAGCGACGAGGGCCCTGCGCAGGTGCGCGAGAGGGTGGACGCCATCTACCGCTCGGATGCGCGTCGCATTTACGCCACCTTGGTCCGCCTGCTTGGCGATTTCGAACTTGCGGAGGAGGGGCTGCACGAGGCATTCCGGGCCGCGCTGGAGCAGTGGCCGCGGGATGGCGTGCCCGCGAACACGCGCGCGTGGCTGGTTTCAGCCGGCCGCTTCAAGGTGATCGACGGCATCCGCCGGCGTGCCCAATTTGTCGACGTGCCGCTGGAGGAACTCGAGGACCGGCTCGGCGCCGAGACGCCGGAATCGATGGGGTGGGACGACGAGGGTGTCGAGGACGACCGGTTGCGGTTGATCTTCACCTGCTGTCATCCGGCTGTGCCGGCGGACGCCCGGCTTGCGCTCACGCTGCGCGAGGTCTGCGGCCTCACGACCGAGGAAATCGCACGCGCCTTTCTCACCAAACCGCCCACCGTCGCCCAGCGCATCGTGCGCGCGAAGACGAAAATCCGCGACGCGCGCATTCCCTATCAGGTACCGTCGCGGGCCGATCTGCCGGAACGGCTGGACGCCGTGCTCCGCGTGATTTACCTCGTGTTCAACGAAGGGTACTCGGCATCATCGGGCGAGTCGCTGACGCGGCACGATCTCTCGGCCGAAGCGATTCGCCTGGGAAGACTGCTCGTTGAACTGCTGCCGGAGCCCGAGGCGGTGGGGCTCCTCGCGCTGATGCTGTTGCAGGAATCGCGGCGTTCGGCGCGCAGTTCGCCGACCGGCGAACTGATCCTGCTTGACGCCCAGGACCGTTCATTGTGGAACCGGGAACAGATCGCGGAGGGCTCGGCGCTGGTGGAGCGGGCGCTGTCATCGCGGCGGTTTGGCCCCTATACGCTCCAGGCGGCGATCGCAGCGGTGCACGCCGAGGCGCCCAGCGCCGCCGCGACGGACTGGACGCAAATCGTCGGCCTGTACGACGTGCTGGTGCGCGCGGCCCCGTCACCGGTGGTCGAGTTGAATCGCGCTGTGGCGGTCGCAATGCGCGACGGCCCTGCGGCTGGCCTTGCTCTCATCGACGCCATCCTGGCGCGCGGCGATCTGCCGGACTACCACCTGGCGCATTCGGCGCGGGCGGACTTTTGCCGCCGGCTCGGCAGAATGGCGGAAGCCCGCACCTCGTACGAACGGGCGCTCGCCCTCACGCGCCAGGAGCCGGAGCGGCGCTTTCTCGAGCGGCGGCTGGCCGAGCTGCCGGGTTGAGCGCGCGGCACAAGTAGGCAGGGGCCGTTACGGAAAGCCGGAGGCCGATTACGAACGGTGCGCGAGGCGGACCAGCAATACCGGCACCGTCGAATGGCGCACGACCTGTTCCGCATTGCTGCCAAGGGCGAGCCGACCGAGCCCGCGCCGGCCGTGCGTGCCCATGACGATGAGGTCGGCACGCCACTTCGCCGCTTCGTCGACGATCATCTCGGACGCGCGGCCGCCGAGTCCAACGTAGAGCGCCGTTTCAGGCTTCAGTCCGAGAGTCCGGCAGTAACGCGCGTGACGTTCGAGGAGGCGTTCTCCGGCCGCCTCGATGCGCTCATACAGTTCCCCGACCGTCAGATCGGTGCTCTTCGGGGCCTTGACCGGCACCTGTTGCGCGAGATGGACCAAACGCAAGCGCGCCCCCTGTTCGCGGGCGAGGCGCGTCGCTGCACGCAGTCCGGAATTCGAAGGCTTGCTGCCGTCGACCGGCACGAGGATTCGCTTGAACATATTTGTCTCCAAACAGTACTGGTTCAGACCTGCCTGCGGTGCGGGTCGCTATCCGGTATGCCGGCTTTGCGCAGGAGGAAGCCGCTGGTGATCAGAATAACCGAATTCGACATGAATACAGTCGTGACACCGAACATCGCGCCCACGCTGCCGAAGACGATCGGCACCACCAGATGGGTGGCGTTTCTGACGGTTTTCTGCAGCCCGAACGATTCCGCGATGCGGCCCGCCGGCGTCAGCACGTAGAGCAGCGACATCGTCATTGGCTGAGCGCAACCGACGCCCAGTCCGAGCAGGAACGCAATCGCGGCCAGTGCATAGGGACTGACGAAGAACGGAGGCAACGTGAATGCGCCGGCCGCAATGAACATCGCAAGAGTCAGTATCGTCGCTTCCCTGAACTTTTTCACAAGGAGCGGAAGAATGCCCCGAATCACGAAAGCGGCAACGAACACCACGCCGAGTATGGTGCCGATGGCGGACGCCGAAAGCCCGATCGAGTGTCCGTAGATCGGGAGATAGAACTGGAACAGATCCTGCGCCGAGCCCACGACACCCGCGGCAATGATGGTGATGCGAACGGACGGCATGCGCCACAAATCCAGCACGCTGCCGCGCGTGGCGCCTTCGGCATGCATGGCCGCCACCTTGGGCAGCATGGCCGGCTTCAGCAATAACATCGGGATGGGCGCCGCGGTGAGCGCAGCCAGCACCAGGTAGACCTGCAACTGGCCGATGTAGTCGATCGAAAATCCGGCGATGAGCGGCCCGAGAAAGTTGGCGGCGGACCATCCCATGGTGATGAACGCATAGTTGCGGGCGCGGTATTTTTCGCCATCGATCCCGCCTACGATGGCCTCGATCGGTATGCTGAAAACCTGATGGGCCAAACCCAGCACGAAGGCTGCCACGCACAGCGCGGGAAGCCCCGGAAGCAGGGGCGGCAGGAGCAGTGCCACGGTCATGGCGGCAGAGCCCAGGATCACCGGCAAGCGCGGCGGCACCCGATCCGCGAATTTGCCGATGGCAATCGACAGCAGCATCGGGCACAGCGAGTAGAGTGCGATGACCACGCCGATCGCGAATTGATTGGCAGTGAGCCCCAGGGCATGGAGCGATACCGCAACCCGGCTGCCGCTGAACCCGACCTGGCTCAGGACGGACACCAACACAACCAGGTATATCGTCATCCGCTGGGAACAGGCAATGGACGTAGAGGACTCGCGCCGCTACTGAGCCCAAGTCCTTTCGGGCGCCACGAGAGCAGGCTTCCGGGGCCCATGTTACCACCGGCACACGCCGGCGCGGCTGGTGAGCTGATCCAGTGATCTACGACAGCGGAAACCGCGCAACCGGTACTGTCGCCGGCACCGTGTTGCGTGGCCGCATGGCCTGCTCAGAGCACGACTGCATCCACGCGGAACGACGTCAAACCATCACTTGGCGATGACGATCTTCGCTTCCTTGACCACTTTCTTCCATTTTTCGACGTCGCTCTTGATCCGCTGGCGGAACTCGTCCGGCGGACCGCCGGCGGGTTGCAGCCCTTCCTGCGCCATCCATTTCTTCATCGCGGCGGTGTTCAGCACTTTCGCGATCTCGCTGTTCAAGCGCGTCACGATGTCGTTCGAAATGCCCTTGGGTCCCCAGATGCCGTACCAGTGCGTCACTTCATAACCGGGTACCGTCTCGCCGACGGTGGGCACGTCCGGTAGCGCAGGCGAACGTTTGGGAATGGTTACGGCGATGGGACGCAGCCGTCCCGCCTTCACGTGCGGGATGCTCGGCACCATGCTGCTGAAGCTCGAGTCCACTTCGCCGCTGAGCAGCGCGGTCATGACCGGCCCGCTGCCCTTGTAGGGAACGTGTGCGACCTTGACCCCGGTCTGCAGCTGGAACAGTTCCTGGGCAAGGTGGCCGAGACCGCCGACGCCGGCCGAGCCGAAGTTGAGCTTGCCGGGGTTCGCCTTGGCATGAGCGATGAGCTCCTTCATGGTTTTGATCGGCACCGAGGGGTGCACGGTAGCCAGCAGCCCGGTGGTTCCGACCAGGATGATCGGCGAGACGTCCGTCACGGAATCGTACGGCAGATTGTGGAGTGCGGGATTGGCGCCGAAGCTGGCGGAGACGATAATGATGGTGTAGCCGTCGGGCTGGGCACGTATCGCCATCCCCGCGCCCAGAGTGCCGCCGCCGCCCGGCCGGTTGTCAACAACCACCGGCTGCCCAAGCGCTTCGTGCAACTGCGGGGCGATGATGCGTGCAAGGATGTCCGAGCCGCCGCCCGGCGCAAACGCAGTCATCAGCCGGATCGGCTTGGTTGGATACTTCTGTTGAGCATGCAGACCCGCCGTGGTGAACAACAGCGCGACTGCAACAGCAGCATAATGAACGGGTCTGTTCATGACGATCTCCGCAAGAAGGATATCGGGCAAACAAGATCGGGAAGCCGGTATGCGGGATTTCCCGCCCCGCACATCATGGGCGTGAATATTGTGGCTGTCTCCTCGTGCCCCGCGGCGACCACAATGTGAACTAAACCGGGCAGGTTGCCTTGTTTGTTTCGCCCAAAATTTAATCCAATTACGTGGGAGAAACAAGCCTTATTTTCTTGCGGCGGCAGCCAGCCTGCAGGAAAGAAGTCGCTTTATGTACCGCCACGGGCCGCATACAATGTGGCCTCGCCACCGTAGACTTGGAACTGACGCTGGCACAAGCGCTGAGCGGACTTCGGAAGTCAGTCCACAAAGTGGACGCGTTCGGATTTCCGAATTCTCGGAAGTGGAAGTCACTGCAACGATTCATCAGGAAAAGGAGTCTTGGCCATGAAAAGTTCTCCCGCATTGGCGGTTGGTCTCACCCTTGCAGCCGCAGCGATGTCAATTACTGCGCCGGCCGCGGCCGCACAGGAGCGGCGGTTCCCGACGCGTCCCATCGAGTTGATCGTTCCCTTCGCTCCAGGCGGGGGCAGCGGCATTACCGGGGAGGTCATTAAAAAAGCCATCACCGATGAAAAGCTGTCCCCGCAGCCGCTTACGATCACCTACAAACCGGGCGCCTCCGGGCAGGTGGGCTGGACCTATCTCGCCACCCGGAAAGGCAACGCGCATACCATCGCCACCGCCACCGCTTCGTTCAGCTATGGATTCGTGCAGAAGAAAATGCAGGTCACGCCGGACGACTTCACGCCCATCGCGCTGATGCTGGTAGACAGCCAGCTCATGGCGGCCTCCGCGCAGTCCGGCTTCAAGACCATGAAGGAAGTGATCGAAGCCTCGAAGAAGAACCCGGGCTCGGTGAAGGTCGGAGGCACCGGTTCGTCCGGCTCGGACGCCAATCTTGCCGCCATGATTACCTCTGCGGTGAAGATCAAGCTCAACTACATCCCGTTCAAGAGCGGCGGCGAGGTGAACGCTGCGATTCTTGGCGGCCATGTGGATGTCGCGCTCGGCAATCCCAATGAACTCGCCGGTTACGTCGAGTCCGGGAAGCTCGTGGCCCTCGCCGTTTTTTCGGACGAGCGCGTGCCGGGTCTCAAGGATGTGCCGACGATGAAGGAGGTGGGCTACAACGTCGTCTCGCGCTCGGGGCGCGGCATTGTGGCGCCTGCCGGGCTCGCGAAGCACGAGGAACAGTTTCTCGTCGAAATGATGAGGAAGGTCGCCCAGTCGAAGGCCTGGGCGGAATATGCCGGCAAGAACATGATGACGGTGAAATTTCTGGGCGGGGCGGATTACGGGAAGTACCTCGCTGATGAAAGAGCGCAACTCACGGAAGTCCTGAAGGGGATGGGCAAGCTCTAGGAAAGGCGGGGAGGAGGGGACGCAACGGGCGGAGTCTCCCCTTCTCCTCATGAGTCCGGGGGAAAGATGAACAAGGCTGAAACCTTCGCGGGCGCCTTGGTCGTGGCGATCGGGGTCGCCATATTGTTCGGCTCCATGAAGTTTCCGTATCTGCTGGACGGCGTTCCCGGACCTGGATTTCTCCCTCGATGGATAGCCATCGGGCTCATCGGCATCGGGTTCGTGCTGACCGTGCAGGGAATCCGTGCCCGACTTGTTCCGCAGGAAGCAATACCGTGGCCGAGCGCAGGCGGATGGGCGCGCGTCGGCCTCATGCTCGGCGCTCTGGCGGTGTCGCTGGTTCTGCTGGAATGGCTCGGATTCCTCCTCACCACGACGCTGTTCATGGGGGTCGTAGTTTTCGGCCTGGGGGTGCGATCCTGGCGCATGCTCGTTTCGATGCCGCTCCTGGCGGCGATCGGACTCTACGTCGTGTTCGCAGTGTGGCTTCGCGTGCCGCTGCCGAAGGGTATTCTTTCTTTTCTCGAGTAAGGCTCGCTTCCTGAAGTCCATGCTCCGAGGTTGTTATTCAGGGCAATTGACGAAGCAGGTGTTTCGACCCCGAATCGCGTGCGCCGGAATCGGGTGATAGCCGGAGGCTTGAATGGATTTTGTCAGCAACCTGAGCATGGGGTTCTCCATTGCGTTCACGCCCATCAACCTGGTGGTCGTGACCGT
>MEQT01000098.1:0-2564 GCA_001770325.1 Betaproteobacteria bacterium RIFCSPLOWO2_02_64_14 | reverse complement strand
TTCACGCCCATCAACCTGGTGGTCGTGACCGTCGGCGTCGTGGTCGGGACGCTCATCGGCGCCTTGCCCGGAATCGGCCCCGTTGCCGGCCTCTCCATCCTGATTCCGCTCGCCTTCGGGATGGACCCGACGTCGGCCATGATCCTGATGTCCGGTGTTTACTATGGCTGCATGTATGGCGGAACCATCACCTCGGTGTTGATGAACGTTCCGGGGGAATCCTCCTCGATCATGACGTGCCTGGACGGAAACGCCATGGCCCGGAACGGACGGGCCGGACCGGCTCTCACCATCGCGGCCGTCGGATCGTTCATCGCGGGCACGTTCAGCGTCGTCATGCTGACGCTGTTGGCGCCCCCCATTGCCGAATACGCCCTCAAGTTCGGCCCGCCGGAATATTTTGCCTTGATGCTGCTGGGCCTTTCGGCGATCAGCGGCCTCACGGGCGAGTCCAGGGCGAAGGGCTATGCCATGGGATTCATCGGGCTCGCGATTGCCACGATCGGCCTGGATCCGATCGACGGCACCCAGCGCTTCACTTACGGCAATCTCGAACTGATGGATGGAATCGGTTTCCTGCCGATCGCAGTCGGCATGTTTGGACTGGGCGCTGTCCTCGGCATGATCGAGACGCCCGTCGAGATTCAGATCATGAAGACCACGCTGCGGGAGATGATCATCACCAAAAAGGACCTGAAAGACAGCGCCATGCCGATCGTGCGCGGCAGCATCATCGGGTTCCTAATCGGGGTGCTGCCGGGAGCCGGGGCAACCATCTCGACCTTCCTCGCCTATGCCGCGGAGAAGCAGCTCTCCAAGACACCCGAGCTGTTCGGCACGGGCATGATCGAAGGGGTTGCCGGTCCCGAAGCAGCCAACAACGCCTCCACCGGCGGAGCGATGATCCCGCTGCTCACGCTCGGCATTCCGGGTTCCGGCACCACTGCCGTGATGCTCGGAGTTCTCACCCTGTTCAATCTGCAGCCGGGGCCGCTCCTGTTCAGCAAGAATCCGGACTTCGTATGGGGACTCATTGCCTCCATGTACATCGGTAACGTCATGCTGCTCGTGCTGAATATCGCATTTGTGCCCGCTTTCGTCGCGGTCTTGAGGGTGCCGTACCGGGTGCTCGCGCCCCTCATCGCGATCTTCTGCCTGGTGGGTGTCTACAGCGTGAACTACAGCGTTCTGGATCTGTGGCTGATGGTGGGTTTCGGCGTGGTCGGATACGTGGCGGTCAAGATGAGCTACCCGCTGGCGCCGCTCGTTCTGGGCCTGGTGCTGGGCGGATACATGGAGGTATCTCTGCGGCAATCCCTGAAGATGTCGCAGGCCGACCTCTCCATCTTTTTCACGCGCCCCATCGCCGCTGCGATCATGGCGGTCGTGATCGTCATCGTTCTCTGGCCCGTTCTGAACCGGTTTGTGTTCAAGCGCGGCATGAAAGGACTGCAAACCTGAGATCGGCCGCTTCCGCCTCGCGGCCGCGGATCATGCGCTGGAAAATTTCGGAAAACCGTAGAGGGCTTGGGGGTTCGTGACGAGTATGCGATTGCGTGTCGCCTCGTCGGGCGCCCACTGGGCGAGTAAATCGAAGAGCGCGGCGTCATCCGGCGGTTGCTTCGCGCTGGGGTGCGGCCAGTCGCTGCCCCACACGAGGCGCTCCGGCGCCGCCTTGACATAGGACTGGGCAAGAGCGGTGCCATCGGCGTAGCCCGGCGGCCCTTTGCTGGTGTCAAGATAGGCGCCGGACAGCTTGACCCACGCGCGGCCCGCATCGAACAGCCCGCGGATCACGCGGTAGGCAGAGTGCTGCATGCCGCCCGGAAACGTGAGCTTGCCCATGTGATCGAACACGATCGTCGCAGGCAGCCGCTGCAGCATCTGGGCATTGTCGGCAATCTGCTCGGGCTCCATGTTGAGCTGAACGTGCCAGCCGAGTGCGGCGATGCGTTTGGCGAGGGGTTCGATCATGTCGACCGACACTGCCGCGGTCTCCGGATTCGCGACCGTGAACCGGATGCCGCGGATGCCGCCGGCATCGAGACTCTTCAACTCGGCATCGGTCACCGTCGGGCGCAGCACGCCGACGCCGCGCGCGTTGGCTATGCCCAATTGCGCGATGGCATCGACCGTGCAGCTGTTGTCGGTCACGTAGCAGCGCGGCGTGACGATCACGACGCGCGCCACCCCGACGCGCTTCTGCAGCAGGCGGTAATCCTGCGCCGTCGCATTCGTCGGCTTCGCCACCTGCGGCGGAAAGCGCGGATCGTAGATGTGAATGTGGCAGTCCGCCGAGTTCGCGGGCGCCTTCAGTCTGGGCGGCGCGGTGCCCGAGGAGTTCGGAACGGCCTGCGGGGCGCTGCTGTTTTGCATGGGAATCCTTTCCGGTCTCAGTCTTTGCGCACGGCCGATCGCCTGATCAGGCTGCCAGGACGGCGCATTTGCGATGTTACCGCCACGGCGAGTGGTTCGCGCGCATTCCCCGGCGGATGCCGGCCTTATGCCGTTCCCGCGCGTATGTCGTTCAACATCGGCTTGGCGAAGTTCTCCAGCATGTTGTC
>MEQT01000097.1:19452-23331 GCA_001770325.1 Betaproteobacteria bacterium RIFCSPLOWO2_02_64_14 | reverse complement strand
ACGATGCCGGCCACCGCGTACCAACTGGAACCGGGCAGCAGGGCGAACGGCAGATACAACGCCGCGTCCGACACCACGTCGGTGAGTTCATTGAGATAGGCGCCGAGCGGGGTCGCCTGGCCGAACTCGCGCGCCAGCATGCCGTCGATCGCGTTGAATGCCATGCGCAGGATGAGCCACAGCGGCACGAGCAGGAACAGGCGTTGTTCATCGGACCTCACGCAAAGCAGCGCGCCCAGAGCCACGGACGCGACGCAGGTCATGACCGTCACCTGATTGGCGGTCACGCCGCTGCGGAACAGGAGCCGCGCGGCCGGTCGCAGCAGCGCCTGGAACCGCGGTTTTAGCCGGTAGAGACTCATGCTTGAGTGTATGCGCGCCGGAATCCCAGTTCAATCCCGTGTACATGGGATGCCGCATGGGCATGGCTGCTTCACCGCCGGCGCACGGTATCGCTAAATCCTGCCCGTTTCCGCGGCACTCACCAGCAGGATCACTTCGATGCCGCGCACGATGTCGTCGAGTGCCATCGAAGGCGCCTCACCCGCCTCGGCCTGTGTTGGAAGCTGCGGTACGTGCAGGAATCCCGCCTTGAAACGATGTCTCCCGCGTGCCGCGAGACGCATGAGGCCGTAGAACACGTGGTTGCACACGAAAGTGCCGGCGCTGTTGGAAAGTTGCGCCGCAAGTCCAGCGGCCTGGAGTGCAGCGACTGCTTTCCTGATCGGCAGCGTCGCAAAGCACGCCGGCGGTCCGCCCGCCACGACCGGCCTGTCGACCGGTTGAACGCCGTCGTTGTCGGCAAGGGATGCGTCCTGCACGTTGATCGCCACGCGTTCGAGGTTCAAGGCGGCTCTGTCTCCCGCCTGTCCCACGCACAGCACGATACGCGGCCGGGTGCGCACGATCGCTGCGTCGAGTTCCGCGATCGAACGCGCGTAGGAGGTCGGCAGAATCACGGTGGCGATCTCAATGCCGTCGACTCGCGGCGGCAAACGGAGAACGGCTTCGCGTGAAGCGTTGGTGTTCTCACCGCCGAACGGCTCAAATCCTGTCACCAGCGCGCGCACGCGTGGCTCTAGGAATCTGCCGGGTAGGTTCCCGGCAGATTCCTTATGCAAGACCGCCTGGCAAGAATATGAGTCAAGATCAGACGAATGACTCTCATGTCAGGCACATCCATCTCATTTGATCTGAACTCTTAATCCCGGCGCTCTCGTACGACCTGGATTCTGTTATTCGGTGGTCCTTCGGTTAGCAGGCAGTCGGAGCATCGTATCCGACGGCCTGCTGAGTATTGCAAATGCGGCTCTCCGGGACAAGCGGGTTGCAACGGCGTGTGGCCGACAGTCCGGGGCGCTTCGGGGTAAGATTGCCCCTCGCCTTCAGAGCGCCATTGCGCGCCCACACCATTGGGAGATGCGATGAATTCCAGGGAAACGACGCAGGCTTCAATCGTACACGATACGCCGGTGCCGGCGCGGCCGGGCACCGAATTCTGGGGCAGCGATGCGATCGCCGCGGTGCTGCGCGAGCTGGATGTTCCCTATATCGCACTGGTGCCGGGCTCGAGCTATTGTGGATTGCACGACAGCATCGTCAACTATCTCGGCAATCGCAACCCGCAGATGGTGCTCACGGTGCACGAGGAGACCGCGGTCGCGATCGCGCACGGCTACGCGAAGGCGTCTGACCGGATGATGGCGGCGGCGCTGCACGCGAACATCGGCCTCATGCGCGCGACGATGGCGGTCTACAACGCCTGGTGCGATCGCGCCCCGGTCATGATATTCGGGGCGACCGGGCCGTGGGACGCGGCGAAGCGGCGCCCGTGGATCGACTGGATCCACACCAGTTCCGATCAGGGCGGGCTCATCCGCAACTTCACCAAGTGGGATAACCAGCCGGGTTCGCCGGTGGCGGCGATGGAAGCGGTGTTGCGCGCGAATCAGATTGCGCAGACCGCGCCGCGAGGCCCGGTGTATCTGAATCTCGACGTCAGCATGCAGGAAGCGAAGATCGGTCCGATGCCGCCGCTCCCGGACACGGCGCGTTATCCGGTGCCGCCGGCTGCGCGCCCCGCGGAGGAACTCGTCGCCGCGGCCGCGAAACTGCTCTCTGGCGCGAAGAGTCCCGTGATATTCGCCGGGCGCTGTTCGCGCAGCGTGGAATCCTGGAACGCGCGCGTCGCGCTTGCCGAGAGGCTGAATGCGCCGGTGCTGACCAACATCAAGCTCGCCGCCGCGTTTCCGACCGACCATCGGCTGCACGCTGCGCCGCCGGGTGCGTATCTCACGCCGGAAGCGCGCGATCTGGTGGCTTCATCCGACGTGATCCTCGCGCTCGACTGGCTCGATCTCGCCGGCACGCTCAAGCAGGCTTACGGCGAGAAGCCGGTCGCGGCCAAGGTGATCCAGGTCTCGTGCGACGCGCACAGTCATCGCGGCTGGAGCGCGGACCACCAGGGTCTGCCGCCGATCGATCTCTATCTCATGTGCGAGACCGATGCCGCGGTGCCGCTGTTGCTCGAGGCAAGCTCGCCGCGGCTCGCCAGCGCGGTTTTTCCCGCCGCCAAGCCGCTGCCGCCGGCGCCGGATGCGGTCTCGTTGCGCAGCCTCGCCGCCGCGCTGGAGACGGCCACGCGCGGGATCGACGTGTGCTACACGCGTTTTCCTCTCGGGTGGAACGGCGCCTATACCCACTTCCGCCATCCGCTCGACTACATCGGGCACGACGGGGGCGCCGGGGTGGGATCAGGGCCGGGCAACACGGTGGGCGCGGCGCTCGCATTGAAGGGCAGCGGACGGATTCCCATCGGGCTCGTCGGCGACGGTGATTTCCTGATGGGCAACACGGCGGTGTGGACCGCCGCGCGTTACCAGATTCCGTGCCTGATGATCGTGTGCAACAACCGTTCGTTCTACAACGACGAGCGCCACCAGGGGCGCATCGCGCTGCAGCGCGGCCGTCCCGAGGAGAACCGCTGGATCGGCCAGCGCATCGGCGATCCCGACGTCGATTTTGCGGGGATGGCGCGCTCGCAAGGTGCGCAAGGAATTGGACCCGTCACCGAGCCTGCCGCATTGCTGCCGGCGATCGAGGAAGGGATCAGGGTGGTGCAGGCGGGGCACGCCTGCGTCATCGACGTGCGGGTATTGCCGGGATACGACGCTCGTGTTTGATGGGGTCGAGAAATCTCACTCCCCAACGGCGCACGCACAGGGCGCGGGATGGTGGTTCGGGCCCTGTGCGTGCGCGGCGGACGGCTTCCACGCCGTCGCCCGGTTCCGGTGCGAGAGAAGCGTTAGAACAGATCGCGGAACGTCTGCGGCAGGATACGATCGAGGAGGCTCACGTCCCGTGCGGGTTCCTGCGCGGCGGGTGTCACCGTTGCCTGCGACGTTTCGGCCAGACTCTCGTCTGCCGTAGTTGCGTCGCCCGCTATCTGCGGCTGTGCCTGGGAAGCAAGACGTGTGGCCTCGCGCTGTTCCAGGTAGGCGACGAGCGCCGGGAGCATCGGCTGGTCATCTGTCGAAGGTGGAAACACGTTGCCGCTGGCGCCCGTAAGCCGCAGGTGCTCGGTGCTGTCGAAGTAAGCGATCTGCGCCGGCAGCATCGGCCTGTCATCCGTCGATGGGGGGAATGCCGTGCCCTGCGGGACGTTGTGGCCCACGGTTTCGCTCGGCTCCTCGGCTGCTGCGATCGGGGCTTGCGCGTTTTCGTCCGGCGCGGGGATCGCCTCGCTTTGAGCGTCCACCGGTTCTCCGGATCTGCCGCCTTCCAGGGCCAGTGCCTCGCTCGGGATCGGCTCCATTTGATCGCTGGTGTCCGCGATCGGGGTTTCTATCGCGGCGATGCCGATCTGTGCTCCGACCAGGA
>MEQT01000097.1:0-19435 GCA_001770325.1 Betaproteobacteria bacterium RIFCSPLOWO2_02_64_14 | reverse complement strand
ACCAGGAGGCCGGCAGTCAGCAGCGCTATTCGATGACGGGTTTGCATGAATGAATCTCCATGTTGTTTAATCAAGTTACGCGCCTTTCCACGATGACGGGTCAGTTTGCGTCCCGGCACAACCTGGTCCGGCGACGTGAACACCGTCCTCGGATTCGGTCATCACAAGAGAGCGAAAAGCATGCCAACGGCAGGAATTGCTGGCGGTACAATGGGTAACAGAATGCTCCGCCGCGAAAACGGGGTCGCACAGTCGCTGACCGGCGACACTAACCGGTTGTGTTCAGGCAAGTGCTTGATTGAATGGGTTTTCCTGATTCGGGAAACAGCGACAATGGTGACGTGCTTCGGAACCCCATGCGTGGAACGTCCGCGACGCCTGCGCGCTGGCGCATCATGACGTTCGGGTGTCAACTGTTACCCATCGCCACGTCGACGCTGTTTCCTCGCGACGACACGAGGCCGGCCCGCAGGAGAGTGAACGGATGATCCAGGATGCTTCATGGCTTGATTTGGCGGGCCGCTTGCTGTTCGTGACGTATTTTGTCGTGGCGGGCCTGTGCAACCTGGTTCCGGCGCGGGTCACGGATCACATTCAGCGCATGGGCGCATCCGGCACGCCGTTTCCGGCCGTCGTGCATTGGGCCGGCATGACGCTCCAGTTCGCCGGCTGCGCCCTCATCCTCGGCGGTTGGCGCGCGGACATCGGGGTCATGTGCCTGATCGTCTTCACCATCGCGGCCACCGCGATCTTTCACCGTTTCTGGAACATGCAGGACCCGGCACGGCGAAACGTGAGCCGCGTGATGTTTCTCAACAACGCCGGCGTGCTGGCGGGCCTTCTGCTGTTGCTGCAAAACGTGCGTTGATAGAATAGAGGCGTGCTGCCTCCCGGAACCCTCGTCGCACTGCCCAGGGGCGAACTTGCGCAATTCGCGCGGCTCGCCCGCTTTCTGACCCCGTATCGCTGGCGCATTGCGCTGGCGCTCTTTGCGCTCGTGATCGCGGCGAGTTGCGTGCTCGCGCTGGGCCAGGGTCTGCGCCACGTGATCGACGCGGGATTCGGCAGCGGCGACCCGCATCTCCTCAACACCGCGCTCGCCGCGGTGGTGGCGGTGTCGACGGTGCTCGCGTGCGCGACCTGGGTGCGGTTCTATTTCATGATGAGCGTCGGCGAGCGGGTCATCGCCGATCTGCGGCGCGTGGTCTTTGCCCACGTGCTCACGCTCACGCCCGCGTTCTTCGATGCCGCGCGCACCGGGGAGATCGCCTCCCGCCTCACCAACGACAGCGAGCAGCTGAGGCAGGTGATCGGATTCGGCTTCTCGATGTTCCTGCGCAACGGCCTGATGATGCTCGGCGCGCTGATCCTGCTTTTTGCCACCAGCCTCAAACTCGCCGCGCTGATCGTGCTGGGCGTGCCGGCGACCCTCATCCCCATATTGATCGTCGGGCGGCGCGTGCGCGGGCTGTCGCGCGTAAATCAGGACCGGGTGGCCGACGTTTCGGCGCACATCGACGAGTCGCTGCACGAGATGCGCACCGTGCAGGCGTACGGGCACGAGGAACGCACGCGCTCCCGCTTCAACGATGCCACCGAGGCCGCCTTCGAAGCTGGCCGGCAGCGCGTCCAGGTCAAGGCGTGGCTCATCTCGGTGGTGATGCTGATCGGCTTTTGCGCGGTCGGGGTGATCCTGTGGATCGGCGGGCACGACGTGCTCGACGGGAGCCTCACCGCGGGCGAGCTGTCGGCGTTCGTGTTTTACGCGGCAATTGTGGCGAGCGGCGCCGGGATGGTGTCCGAAGTGTGGGGCGAGATCCAGCGCGCGGCGGGCGCCACCGAGCGCCTGATGGAATTGCTCGACACGCAGCCTGCGCTGTCGGCGGTGGCGCCGGTGCGTCGCATGCCGCCGCGGGCGAGCGGTGCGATCCGCTTTGACGAGGTCAGGTTCTCCTATCCAGCGCGTCCGGACACGGTGGCGCTCGGCCCGGTTTCCTTCAGCGTGCGGCCGGGCGAGCGCCTCGCGCTGGTCGGTCCATCGGGCGCGGGCAAAACCACGGTGTTCGCGCTGATCCTGCGTTTCTACGATCCGCAATCGGGCCGCGTGCTGATCGACGGCATCGATATTCGCCACTGCGATCCGCACGAGGTGCGCCGCGCGGCGGCCATCGTCCCGCAGGACCCGGTGATTTTCGCGGCGAGCGTGACCGAAAACGTGCGCTTCGGCCGTCCGGAGGCCTCCCTCGACGCGGTGCGCGAGGCCTGTGCCGCGGCGCACGCGCTGGAATTCATCGAGCGCCTGCCGCAGGGATTCGACACCGATCTCGGCGAGCGCGGCGTGAAGCTCTCCGGCGGCCAGCGCCAGCGCCTGTCGATTGCGCGCGCGCTGCTCGCCGATCGTCCCATTCTCCTCCTCGACGAGGCGACGAGTTCGCTCGACGCGGAGAGCGAGCGGCAGGTCGCCCAGGCGCTGGAGCGGCTCGCGCGCGGGCGCACCACGCTCGTGATCGCGCATCGCCTTGCAACCGTGCGCAACGCCGATCGCATCGTCGTGATGGACGGCGGGCGCATCCACGCGCTGGGCACGCACCAGGAACTGCTGCGCGAGAACGGCCTCTACGCGCACCTCGCGCGGCTGCAGTTCGCCGCCTAACGTGTATGAGGCGTGAATCGTGACCCGTGAACCGTGATCCGACAAGATCGGGCTTGCGACTGTGGTTTCGTCAGATCACCGATCACAGCTCACGCACTTCCCGTCCTGATTTTTTTTGCGTTAATCTGCGGTTTCACACTTGAAAGGAATGTCCATGCGTGAACTCATTCCCCGTGCGGAAAAGGCCGCCGCGCTGCTGAAGGCCCGCAAGCACACCATTGCGGTCGCCGAGTCATCTTCCGGCGGCCTGATCGCCGCCGCGCTGCTCGCGGTGCCCGGCGCCTCCGCGTACTTCAAGGGCGGCGCGGTGATCTACACGCGCCATGCGCTGCTGGGCATCCGCGACGTCCGCGAGGACATGCTCGCCGGAATACGCGCGTCCACCGAGGCCTACGCCCTGCTGAAGGCGCGCATCGTGCGCGAGCGCTTCATCGCCGACTGGGGCCTGGGTGAAAGCGGGGCGGCCGGCCCCACCGGCAATCGCTATGGCGACGCCGCCGGGCACACGGTTTTCGCCGTGGCGGGGGCGCTCGACCGTTCGCGGACCTTGGAGACCGGGCACGGCGACCGCGTGGCCAACATGTACGCATTCGCCGGCGCGGCGCTCGACCTTCTGGTCGAGGCTTTGGAATCGAAGTAGTCCAATGCGAAAAGGCGGTTAACCGCCGATGCACGCCGATTAACGCCGATGAATGCGAAACCTGTCTTTTGAATCAACGGAGAATGAGCATGCACGTGAAGCGTATTCTGCGGCGGGAATTCCTGGCGCTGTGGTTGGGACTTTTCAGCGCAGCGGTCTTCGCGCAGGCGCCGGACGAATACAAGCCGCATGTCGGGCAGGAAGGCAAGGACGTGGTCTGGGTGCCCACGCCGCAGGCGCTGGTGGACAAGATGCTCGACATGGCGCAGGTCACGCCCCGGGATTTCGTGATAGACCTCGGCGCGGGCGATGGCCGCACGGTGATCACCGCGGCCAAGCGCGGCGCCCGCGCGCACGGCATCGAGTACAACGGCGACATGGTGGAACTCGCCAAACGGGCGGCAGCGAACGAGGGAGTGAGCGAGCGGGCGACGTTCGCCAAGGCCGACATCTTCGCGAGCGATTTCTCGCAGGCGACGGTCATCACGCTTTTCCTGCTGCCGAGCCTCAACCTGAAGCTGCGCCCGACGCTGCTCGATTTGAAGCCCGGCACGCGCATCGTGTCGAATACGTTCACCATGGGCGACTGGGAGGCGGACGAAACCGCAGGCGTGCAGGGGGACGACGGGAGCTACTACAACACGGCGCTGCTGTGGATCGTGCCGGCGAAAGTCGAGGGAAAATGGAAACTCGGGCAGGGCGTGCTGACGATCAAGCAGCATTTCCAGGTCCTGGCAGGATCGCTGGCGGGCGGAGCGGAGCCCACGATCATCGAGCGCGGGAGACTCCGCGGCGACGCCATCACTTTCCGTGCGGGCGCGGCGCAATACTCCGGGCGCGTGTCGGGCGACGCCATGTCCGGTACCGTCACGTCGGGTGGCAAATCCGCGAAATGGAGCGCAACGCGCGTGCCGTGACGGCCCGCTCCGGACGGGGCGGCACGCGAAGCCCGGGTTCACGAATCAGCGAGAATTGAGAGCGAAACCACATGGCCCCAATCCCACAGGCACCTGCGATCAGGCACGAGACGCCGGCGCCTTCGCCCGCGAGCGACAGGGTGTACGGCAGCGATGCGATCGCCGCGACGCTGCGCGCGCTCGACATCCCGTACATCGCGCTCAATCCCGGCGCGAGCTACCGCGGGTTGCACGACAGCCTGGTGAACTACCTCGGCAACCGCGCGCCGCAGATGCTGCTGTGCCTGCACGACGAGAACGCAGTGTCCATTGCGCAGGGCTACTGGAAGGCGTCGGATCGCATGATGGCCGCCGCGCTGCATTCGAACGTCGGACTCATGCACGCGACCATGCCGATCTTCAACGCCTGGTGCGACCGAGCGCCGGTGCTGGTGCTCGGCGCCACCGGGCCGTGGGACGCCGCCAAGCGCAGGCCGTGGATCGACTGGATACACACCTGCTCGGATCAGGCCGCGCTGGTGCGCAATTACACGAAATGGGACAACCAGCCGGGCTCCGTGCCCGCGGCGATGGAGGCGCTGCTGCGCGCCGCGCAGATCGCGTGCACCGCGCCGCGCGCGCCGGTCTACGTGAATTTCGACGTTTCGCTGCAGGAAGGACAACTCGACGCGCTGCCCGCGCTGCCGGACATGGCACGCTACGCGCCGCCGCCGCCGGTGCAGCCCGGATCGGCGGAAATCACGGCCGCGGCGCGGCTGTTATCGCAGGCGAAAAATCCGGTCCTGCTGGCGGGACGCTGCTCGCGCAGCGTCGAGGGCTGGAACGCCCGCGTCGCGCTTGCCGAGAAGCTCGACATGCGCGTGCTCACGCAAATCAAATTGGGGGCTGCTTTCCCGACGGATCACCGGCTGCACGCGACCCCGCCCGGCAACCGCCTCGCCGCCGCCGCGCGCAAGACGCTCGCGGAGGCCGACGTGATCCTCGCGCTCGACTGGCTCGATCTCGGCGGGGCGCTCAGGCAGGCCCTCGGCGGCCAGCCGGCGAACGCGAAGATCATCAACGTCTCGTGCGATGCGCAATTGCATCGCGGCTGGAGCATGGACTACCAGGCGCTGCCGCCGACGGACGTGTACATGAACTGCGAGCCCGACGCCGCGGTGCCGATGCTGCTCGATGCCGTCAGCGCGCGGCGCGCCGCGACGCATGCGACGTCCCATGCCCTCGCCGGCAAGGCGGGCGATCCGCTGAGTCTTTCCGGTCTCGCCTGGGCGTTGAATGCCGCCGCCGGCAGGAGCGAAGTGTGCTACACGCACCTGCCGCTCGGCTGGAGCGGCGCCTACACGCACTTTCGCCATCCGCTCGACTTCATCGGCTCTGACGGGGGTGGCGGCGTCGGCGCGGGACCGGGCATCACGATAGGCGCGGCGCTCGCGCTGAAAGGCAGCGGGCGGATTCCGATCGGGCTGATCGGCGATGGCAACATGTTGATGGGCATCACCGCGGTGTGGACCGCCACCCACTACCAGATCCCGTGCCTGATGATCGTGTGCAACAATCGTTCGTTTTTCAATGACGAGCGCCACCAGGGTGATGTCGCCGAGCACCGCGGCCGGCCCCCCGAAAACCGCTGGATCGGGCAGCGCGTCGCCGACCCCGAAATCGACATTGCCGCGATGGCGCGCGCGCAGGGCGCGGAGGGCATCGGCCCGGTGATGCAGATGGCCGACGTGCAGCCCGCGATCGAGCGCGGCCTCGCCATCGTGCGCGCGGGCGGAGTGTGCGTCATCGACGCGCGGGTCGCGCCGGGCTACGACGCGGACTAGCATGGCGCGCCGCAGGAATCCCGCTGAATTCGCACTGTCGTTGCGAGGAGTGATATTTCGCGACGAAGCAACCTCGCGGCTGGCCGCGGTCGCGTTGCCCGCAACGGGCTTGCTTCGCGTCGCTCGCAATGACAGGCCGTTCATGCAGGTTGCCTTTGAGACGCCATAGTAGTAAGGGCATCAACGCGAATGACGCGAAGCAGGAAAATCCAGAACGAAAATCGAGGAGAAAACCATGATAAAACGCATGCGACTCGCCCTGGTGGTGGCGGCCGCGGCGGGCCTCTGTGCCGCCGTGCCCGCAATGGCGGCGGACGCCTACCCGTCGCGCCCGATCCGCGTCATCGTGCCGCAGAGCCCCGGCGGCTCGACCGACGTCGCCGCGCGCATCGTCACCGACCGGCTGTCGGAGGCGCTCAGGCAGAATTTCGTGGTGGACAATCGTCCGGGCGCGGGCAGCCTGAACGGCACCGACATGGTGGCGAAAGCGGCGCCCGATGGCCACACGCTGCTGGTGATCGCCGCGTCGCTGACCATCACGCCCGCGCTGCAGGCGAACATGCCTTTCGATCCGGTGCGCGATCTCGCGCCGATCACGCAGTTTGCCGATCTGCCCCACATCGTCGTCGTCCACCCCGGAGTGCCGGCGAAGTCGCTGGCGGAGTTCATCGCGCTGCTCAAGGCGAAGCCCGGCGCGATCACCTGCGGCTACAGCGGCATCGGCACCAGCACCCATCTCGCAATCGAACTCTTCCAGCACATGAGCCGGACGCGGATGCTGCTCGTGCCTTACAAGGGCGGCTCGCCGGCCATGACGGCGCTCCTCGGCGGCCAGGTGCAGGTCAATTTTGCGGCGAGTTCCACGGGCCTGCCGCATATCCGCGCCGGCAAGCTGCGCGCGCTCGCGGTGACCGGCGCCAAGCGCTCGATGGCGGCGCCGGAACTTCCCACGGCGGCCGAGGCCGGCGTGAAGGGCTACCAGCACAGTTCCTGGGTCGGCATGCTGGCGCCCGCAAAGACGCCGCGTTCCATCATCGAACGATTGCATGCGGAGTCGGTGAAAATCGTGCGCAGCGATGAGGTGAAGACGCTGTTCCTCCGCAGAGGGATGGAAGTCGACGGCAACTCGCCCGCGGAGTTTGGCGCGACAATCCGCGAAGAAGTGGACAAGTGGAAGAAGCTCGTCAAGGCGGCGGGCATCAAGGCTTAGGAGTTTGTCGGACTTTGCTCCGACAAACTCCTTATGCAAAACCGCCCATGGAAACCCGGACATGAAACCCGTGCATCGCTTCGAGCCCGGCGGCTATCGCTTCCTGGAAGGTGGCTTTCCGTATTGCCAGGGCGTTGCCGCGGAGCCCGGTTACGAGATCGTGCGCGCGCGCTTCCGGCGCGTGGCGCCGCTCGCCGCCGGGTTCGCGGCGATCGAACGGCACTTGAAGGCGCTTGGCCGGCCGCTCACTGCGCTTTGCGCCGCGGAACTCCGTTCTCCGAAACCGTTCTCGATGGATGGCTTCCGCGAATTCAACACGGCCTACGTCGACGTGTTGAAGGCCTGGAACCTCTACCGCGACAAGTTGAACCCGGTCGCACGCAGCAACCTCGCGCCGGTGATCGAGCCGCCCGCGGAACCGGGATTCTTCGCGTTCTCCTATACCGTGCCGGCGGCGCCGGGCGCGCCACCGACCTTCGTCATTGCCGGCAATGGCGATTGTCCCGAGGGCGGGCGCATTCCGGAGGACATCGTGCGCCGCGGTGAGACTTCCGCTGACGCGGTGCGCGAGAAGGCGGAGCATGTGGCCGGCAAGATGGAGGCCCGCATGCGCGTGCTGGGAGCGGACTGGCGCGACGCGACCGCGGTGCACGTTTACACCGCGCTCGACGTCGGCCTCGTTGCCGCGGAACTGAACGCCCGCGGTTTCGCGAACGTCGGCTTCAACTGGTTCTACGTGCGCCCGCCCATCGTCGGCCTCGAGTTGGAGATGGACATGCGCGGAGTCCGCACCGAGATCGTGCTCGACTGAGCGGGTGACGTGGCGGGGCCGTTCCAGCCAACGGTGCGGTGCGTGCAATGTGTCCTTGCCGCATTCGCGCTTCTGCTCGCGTCGTGCCAGAGCGTCCTCGTCCACGAAGCGCGCTCGCCGTTTTCTCATATCCAGATCCGCGACGGGAGTGACCGGCGCGCAATGTATTTCATCGGGGAAGGCGGCGCCGCGACCCTCGAGACGTTGATCGACCTGCGACAACCTCATCGGCTGCAGCACCGCTACTCGCACACGATGATGGCGGGCCTCCTCTACGGTCCCGACCCGCGTGCGGTTCTTCTCGTCGGGCTCGGCGGGGGCGCCATCGTGCGCTTTCTCAACCACGAATACCCCCGGATGCAACTTGACGTGGTGGAGATCGATCCGGTGGTGGTGGCGCTCGCGCGGGAATATTTCGGCACCGTGCCGGGAGAGCGCACGCGGATCTTCACCGAAGACGCGGTCGAGTATGTGCGGCGCACGGACGAACGTTACGACCTCATTCTCATGGACGCGCACCTCATGCCGAGTGCGCAGACCAACGCAACGGGCCTGCCACTGCGACTCGCTGCGCAGGCGTTCCTGGTGAATCTCCGCGAGCACCTCACGCCTGGCGGCGTTGCCGTGTTTAATCTGATTGAAGGGCGGGACACGCGCGCCAGCATCGGGCTCATCGGGGACACGTTTCCGGCGGTCGACGTCTATCGCTCGTCCGCGGCCGGCAACGTCATCGTTGTGGCGCTCACCGGCGGTGGCCGGCCGCCTGCCAACGAGTTGCGCGAGCGCGCGCAAGCCCTTGATCGGAGCGCCGATCGTGGGTTCTCCTTCGAGCACCTGCTCGACGAGCGCGAGAATCTGGAAAAAACATCAAACGCAGACGGCGCAAAGAACGCAGAGAAAATCAGTATCCTGTACGAGTAGTTCGAGTCGGGCGAACTCCGGCGGGCGGGAGGCGGGATAACGGCCGTATTCGGCGCCATTCATGAATACCGGCTCCATCAGATTGCGGCCAAGTAGAAAGAAAGTGTGACTTGGCACGTGACTGATCGGTTCCGAAGCCGCGAGAGTCGTAGGCACATAGCAATGGCTCCTAGCAATTGCCGTAGGAGAGGTGGCTAAAAGACAAATCGAATCATGTAGTTGCAGTTAGTATATTTGGAGAGCTATAATTCTCCCTAAAGGTGAATTAATGCGCTCAAAGTATACTGACAGGCTTCCGCAAGGATTGGGCCGCCAATCACGTATCCAGTTGTCGGAACTGCTCAGACGTACAACTGGGACCATTTCGCCTGAGCAGGCGGCGAGCATTCTCGATCTGCCGCCAATTCAGGCGGCGAAGTTGCTTTCGCGTTGGACTGCGCAAGGCTGGCTTGCCCGCGTGCGGCGCGGGCTTTATGTGCCGGTACCGCTGACAGCTCGGACGGCAGATGTTGCGCTCGAGGATCCTTGGATCGTTGCCGAGCGTCTCTTCTCTCCTTGTTACATCGGCGGCTGGACCGCCGCGGAGCATTGGGGGCTGACCGAGCAGATTTTCCGCACCGTCTGTGTTTTGACCGTTCGCAAGCCACGCGATCGCGCGCCTATCTTGCGCGGCACTGAATTTCGGCTTCGGACCGTCAGCCCTCGCGCGCTCTTCGGAATGAAACCAGTCTGGCGCGACCGTGTGCGCGTGAACGTGTCCGATCCAACGCGTACGGTGGTGGACATGCTCGCCGATTCCGCATTGGGCGGCGGATTGCGCTCGATGGTGGACGCGTTGCAAACGTGGCTCAAGTCACCGGAGTTTCGGAATTTTGACCTTTTGATCGAGTATGCGAAGCAGCTCGGCAATGGCGCGGTGTTCAAGCGTCTGGGATTCCTTCTGGAGCGGTTTGCGCCCACGGAAACCAAGGCTATCGCTTCATGCCGCAGTCTATTCTCAAAAGGCAACGCCAAGCTCGATCCTGCGCTGCCGTCAAAGCGTTTGGTATCCGCGTGGCATCTGTGGGTGCCGGCCGGTTGGGCCAAGCGTGACGCATGATCGGGCGACAGGAAATCCTCGATTTCGCGGCGGACTTCGGACTTGATCCGAATGTCGTCGAGAAGGATTACGTTCTAGGGTGGCTGCTCGCCGCCATCGGCGCGCAGCGCGAGATCGGTCAGGAATGGCTGTTCAAGGGAGGCACTTGCCTCAAGAAATGTTTTTTCGAAACGTACCGATTCTCGGAGGACCTGGATTTTACGAGCTTGAATCCGGCCCATATCGATGAACCGTTTCTATCGCGGGTCTTTCGCGAAATTGCCGACCGGCTCTACGAGCAGGCAGGCATCGAGCTTCCGGCGGACACGCAACGCTTTGAGATTTACCAGAATCCGCGAGGACGTAACTCGGTGCAGGGGCGCGTCGGCTACCGCGGTCCCCTGGGGCGGCAGGCCGGCGTGCCGCGCATCAGACTCGACGTGACCGCTGACGAGCGCGTGATAATGGAAGCAGACCGGCGGGAAGTTCATCATCCATATTCGGACCGGCCCGCCAGAGGGTTTCACGTTCTGACTTACCGATTCGAGGAGCTATTCGCCGAGAAGATAAGAGCGCTCGCAGAGCGGTTGCGTCCACGCGACCTCTACGACGTAGTGCATCTCTATCGCCGCGACGATTCCGGGGCCGACCGCGTTCGCATCGTCGAGACACTGAAAGGAAAGTGCGAGTTCAAGGAAATTCCGGTCCCGACCACCGCGGCGCTGCGAGCGCACCCGGAGCTTGCGGCGCTCAGAAACGAATGGATGACGATGCTAAGGCATCAACTGCCGCAGCTTCCACTTTTCGACGATTTCTGGAGCGAGTTGCCGGGAGTATTCGATTGGCTCTTTGACGTCGCCAAGCGGCCCCAGGCGGCAAGCATGCCCTTCAGGCCCGATATCGATACTGCCTGGCGTGCACCTGCGATGGGATTCGCCTGGAGATCGGAGGGAATCAGTGCTCCGCTGGAAAAGATTCGTTTTGCCGCGGCGAACCGTCTGTGTGTCGATCTCCTGTACAGGGACGAGTCCGGTCGAGTCGGCGGCCGGCCGATAGAACCTTATTCGCTCCGGCGAACGCTGGGTGGTGAACTGCTTCTGTACGCCGTTCGCCATGCAGATGGGAGTTCGCGATCCTATCGGGTGGACCGGATTCTGGATGCCACCGTTACCCAGACGCCGTTTGTGCCGAAGTTCGCGATCGAGTTTGGAACAATCACTCCCTTTACGGCTCCGTCTGTGACGCAATCATCCCCATATTCACTGAAACCCCGTGTACCCGCGCTCAAACCAGCGAGAGCACAGCGACACGCGTCGGTTGGAATGGGGCTGACGTATGTTTTCGAATGTGGATTCTGCGGGAAAAAGTTCTCCCGCAAGACGTATGACTCGGCGCTGAATCCGCACAAGTCCAAGGACGGATGGCCGTGTCCTGGGCGGACCGGTTCCTTTGTCGAGACAAGATACTGAGATGGCCTGCGTTCTCAGCGGTTCGGTGCGAGCACGCCTTCCACCCAGTCCCACATATACGCGACGCCGATGCTTACGTTGTCGATCTGGCAGTGGTGGTAGCCGCCTTCGTCGCGGGTGAAGACCTTGAACGTCTTCAGCTTCGAGCCCACGGCATCGAAGCACTGCTGCGCAAGCGCGAGCGGGATCTGTTCGTCGCCCGCGCCGTGCACCAGCAGGAACGGGCATTGGATCTTCTGCGCGACGCCGTCGAGACGGAAGCCTTCGAGCTTTTTCATCGCCTCCTCGCGCGTTGCGACGTTGAAGATCCACAGCAGGTGCTTCCACGGCACCGACAACGACGGGAGCCCGCCGCTGTCGAGCGTGTCGAAGCGGCCTTTCCAGATCGCCCAGTAGTCCCACTGCGCGCCCCACGCGATGCAGCACGCGAAGCGCGGCTCGAAAGCGGCGGCGCGCGGCGCGTAATAGCCGCCGAGGCTGATCGCCATCACGCCGATGCGCTTAGGATCGATTTCAGGACGCCTGGCAAGGTATTCATAAGCCGCGGTGCCGTAACGCTCGGTCTCGTGGTGGAGATAGAGATTGCGGAAGCGCACGCTCTCGCCGTTGCCCGGGCCATCGACGATGAGGCAGGCGACGCCGCGGGCCGCGAGGTCCGGCACACCCTTGAAGTACTGGATCTCCTTGGTGATGTCGAAGCCGTCGAAGAACACCATCGCCGGAGCGGGAGCGCTGCGGCCGGGAATGGGATCGGCGTGCACCAGCATGGCCGGCAGCGTCGCGCCCTCGTACGGAATCTCGACGTGCTCGATCTTCGGCCGGCGCATGAGGCGCGCGGCGTCGCGGAAACAATCGACGCCCCGGCGGTACGCGGCGAGGCCGTCGCTTTTGGGTTGCAGGAAGCGCTCGCCGACGTGGTAGTAGTTCGCTGCGCGCAGGAGATACGAGGCGGCAGTGGCACCACGGCCCGCGGCAAGATGCGCGCGTCCGGCCTGCTCCACGGTCCCGGCTTCGCGCGCCCACTCGCGGAACCACGCGGTGTCGTCACCAACATGTGTACGCAGACGCAGGCCGATGCGGTTCACCTCGCCGATCTCGGCGCCGCCCCACGGCGCGGCGTTCAAGCCGATCAGCACGCCGTGCGACCAGCGGTAATCCTCGGGAAAGTACATGAACGAGAGTTCCTGCGACTGCTTGACTTCCGCTTGCGCCATGTCTGAATTCCTGTTTCATTGATCGGGCGGGTTGCCCGGTTTCCCGGGGACGACGGACAGCATACCGGGTCGCGGCCGCGTCAATTGCGTGATATTCCGGTATGATTATGCCGGAAGCACAATTTTCCCATCCCGCCTCGTGGTTCGGCCTGAGGCACTATCGGAGAAAAGTCATGATCGCTGCACGTTACGCGCGCCGCGCATTGCTCGCGCTGTTGCTGTCCGCACTCGCCGCCGGCGCCTTTGCGCAGCCGAAACAGGCGCCCAAGGAATACTCCCCGGAGGTGGGTCAGTCCGGCAAGGACGTGGTATGGGTGCCCACCCCGCAGTCGCTGGTGGACAGGATGCTCGAAATGGCGAAGGTGACACCGAGCGATTACGTGATCGACCTCGGATCGGGCGACGGCCGCACGGTGATCACCGCTGCGAAGCGCGGCACGCGCGCGCACGGCATCGAGTACAACCCCGACATGGTGGCGTTGTCGAAGCGCGCCGCGGCCAAGGAAGGGGTGAGCGGGAAGGCGACCTTCGCCAAGGCGGATCTCTTCGAGAGCGATTTCTCGCAGGCCACGGTCATCACGATGTTCCTGCTGCCCGACATCAATCTGAAGCTGCGTCCCAAGATCCTCGATCTGAAGCCCGGCACGCGCATCGTGTCGAATTCGTTCACGATGGGGGAATGGACGGCCGACCAGACCGTCAGTGCCAGCGAAGGCTGCACGTCCTATTGCACGGCATACCTCTGGATCGTCCCGGCCAAGGCGGAAGGCTCGTGGCGGTTGCCGCAGGGCGAACTCAACCTGACGCAGACCTTTCAGATGCTTTCCGGAACGCTCACGACCGGAGGCGCAACTGCGAAGATTTCCAACGCCAAAATGAGCGGCGACCGTATCCGTTTCAGCGTCGGCGGCGCGCAGTATACCGGGCGCGTGAACGGCGGGAGCATGGAAGGCACCGTCAAGTCGAGCGACGGCACCCGGAAGTGGAGTGCCACGCGCGACGGCAAGATGTAGCGGTTATTTGGGGCCGGCGCCGGTCGGCGCAAAGTAGGCGGAAATCCGGGCGCGCGGGCCGGAGTCCGCCGGCAATGATGCACGTGACAGCAGTCAATGCTGGTTCTCGTATAATCCACACTCCACCCGGAAAATCACCTGACAGGATCGCAGATGGCCAAACCCAACTATGCGTTCGCCAAGCGCCAGAGGGACCTTGCCAAGAAGCAGAAGAAAGAGGAAAAACGGCAGCGGAAACTCGAAGCTCGGCAGGAGAAGCACCCGGAGGACGCGCCGCCACCGGCCGTTGACGAAAAGCCCCCCGCCTGATCCGTCGGTCCTAGACGATCAGATTCCCTGCATTGACGTTGAGGCTCACCCCGGTGATGTAGCGGGCCTCTTCGGACGCAAGGAAAAGCGCCGCTTCCGCGGAATCCTCCGGTTCGACCAGGTGGCGCATCGGATTCGTGGCTGCGATGTTCTCGATGCTCGCGGCATCGCGCACCTTGCGCACGCGCGGGGTCAGTGTCGTGCCGGGAACGACGCAATTCGCCGTAATCCCGTATGGCCCGAGTTCTTTCGCGAGGTGCTTGGTGAGTCCGATCAGCCCGGCCTTGGCCGAGCCGTAAGGCAGATACGACGGCGCGTGCGGGTTGGGGGCGATCCCGGCGCCGGAGGAAATGCTGATGATCCGCCCTTTCTTTCGTTCCATCATGATCCCCGCGACCGCCTTGCAGCACAGGAAGGCGGTCTTGAGATTAAGCGCGATTACGCGGTCCCACTCTTCTTCGTCGATCTCGGTGATCGGGGCGAACTTGTGAAAGCCGCCGGCGCCGTTCACCAGAATATCGATCGTGCCCCAACGCTCGAGCACGGCTTTGACCATCGCGTCCACGTCCGGCGACTTCGTCACGTCGGCCTCCAGCACCAGCGCCGATCCTCCCGCTGCCTCGATCTCATCGCCCACACGCTGGGCCTCGGCAAGGTTGATGTCGACCACTGCAACCGAAGCGCCTTCTCGCGCAAAGGTCGTCGCGATCGCTTCGCCGAGACCCTGGCCCGCGGCGGTGACGATGGTAATCTGTCCGCCGAGCCTGCCCGCTTTGTCGCTGCTCATCTGCGCCTCACTGTTCGTGGAATTCCAGGCCCGCATTTTCGACACTACGGGCATCGGGCGCAAGTCACGGCGCGCGAAATCCGGAACCCGGCTCACGCTCCCCGCGTTTCCGATCGCGAAGGTCTGGCGCGCCCTGAAAATTTCCATGGGTTGACAACCCGGAATCCGCCACTACTTTGCATCGGATAAACTCCCGCTCACGTTCCCAGGAGAGCCCGGTTGGACTTCAAGGACTATTACTCGACGCTGGGCGTTGCCCGAGACGCGGCTGCGGGGGACATCAAGAAGGCCTTCCGCAGGCTCGCGCGCAAATACCACCCGGACGTGTCGAAGGAGAAGAACGCCGAGGCGCGCATGAAGGAGGTCAACGAGGCCTATACCGTGCTTTCGGACCCGGAGAAGCGCGCCGCCTACGACCAGCTCGGCCAGGGCTATCAACCCGGCCAGGATTTCCGGCCGCCTCCGGACTGGGACACCGGATTTGAATTCTCGGAGCGGGGGTATTCGCCGGGCGAGGCTGCCGACTTCAGCGATTTCTTCACCGAGTTGTTCGGCCGCGCGGGGCGAGGAGGCGCTCGCGGCCCGGAACGCGGCTTCCACGCGCGCGGCGGGGATCATCACGCCAAGGTGCTGCTCGACCTGGACGACGCTTTCCGCGGCGCCACGCGGCAGATCACCCTGCGCGTGCCCAGGCTCGACGACCGCGGGCACATCGTGGTGGATACCCGCACCCTCAATGTGCAGATCCCGAATGGGGTGCGCGAAGGGCAGATGATCCGCCTGGCAGGTCAGGGCGCGCCGGGAATGGGCGAGGGCAAGCCCGGCGATCTCCTGCTCGAGGTGCATTTCAGACCCCATTCCCGTTTCCGGGTCGACGGGCGCGATCTCTACATGACGTTGCGCGTCGCCCCTTGGGAGGCGGCGCTGGGCGCAGTCATCCCGGTGTCACTGCCCGATGGCGGGGAGATCAAGATGCGCATTCCCGAGGGCGCGCAGAGCGGGCGGCGCCTGCGGGTGCGCGGCAAGGGCATACCCAGCGATCCACCGGGCGACCTGCTGTTGGACATCCAGGTCGTGGTGCCGCCGGCATCGAGCGCGCGGGCGCGGGAGTTGTATGAAACCATGGCGCGGGATCTCGCCTTCGACCCCCGCGCCGAGGAGTGAGCCATGCGCGATGAAGACATCCTGACCGGTGCGGTGCTGGAAGAATCCTGCCTCACTCTGGAGGAACTCGCATCCGCGTGCTCGGTCAGCACCGAATGGGTCGTGCGCCATGTTGAGGAAGGCGTGCTGTCGGGTCCGGGCACGACCGTGACCGAGTGGCGCTTCTCCAGCCGCGACCTGTGGCGCGTCCGGCACATTCACGCGCTGGAGCGCGACTTCGACGCCGAGCCGGAACTCGCTGCCTTGGTGGCTGATCTCCTGGAAGAGCTGGAAACCCTGCGCGCGCGCCTGCGCCGCGCCGGGCTGGCCTAGTCACGAGCGCGGGAAGAGGGTAGCGCAGACGACCCCGTCTGCTCCGTCCCACGTGCAGGCACGGTGCCCGCGCTGCGAAGGGTGGAATCATGGCGATCCGAATGCAACTCAACAAGGGCCGCGTCCCCGTGAAGGTGTGGACCGAGGACATCGAGCACGAAGCGTTGCAGCAGCTCATCAACGTTTCGCAACTGCCGATCGTCCACGGACACGTCGCGGCCATGCCGGATGTCCACACTGGAATCGGCGCGACCGTGGGCAGCGTGATTCCGACGAAGGGCGCGATCATTCCCGCCGCCGTCGGGGTGGACATCGGCTGCGGCATGAACGCGGTACGGCTCACGCTTTCGGCGAAAGACCTGCCCGATTCGCTGGCGAAGGTGCGCGGTGCGATCGAGGATGCGGTGCCGGTCGGCTTCAGTCAGCACGATTACGAGAAGGCGAACCGCGGCGCCCATGCCCGGGCGGCGCGTGCGTTGTCGGAGCGGCTCGACAGCGTCGTCAAAAAGCATCCGGAAGTGATGAAGATGCAGCGCCAGTTCGCGCGCACCTGGATCTGCCAGTTGGGTACGCTGGGCGGCGGCAATCATTTCATCGAAGTTTGCCTCGATGCCGAGGATCGCGCGTGGGTGATGCTGCATTCCGGTTCGCGCGGCATCGGCAACGTGCTTGGCCGTCATTTCATCGCGGCCGCGCGGCGCGACATGGAGCGCCACCACATGAACCTGCCCGACCGCAATCTCGCCTACTTCAGCGAGGGCTCGGAACACTTCGACGACTATGTCGAGGCCGTCGAGTGGGCGCAGGATTACGCGATGGCGAACCGGCGCCGCATGATGGCGCTCATCATCGAGACGCTGCGCCGGCATTTGCCGCCGTTCGACACCGACGGCGAAGCGATCAATTGCCATCACAACTACGTGGCGCGGGAGACGCATTTCGGGGAAAAGCTCTTCATCACCCGCAAGGGCGCGATCAGCGCACGTGAGGGCGAACTCGGCATCATCCCCGGCAGCATGGGCGCGCGCTCCTACATCGTGCGCGGGCTCGGCAACGCGCAATCATTCTGCTCGTGCGCGCACGGCGCGGGTCGGCGCATGAGCCGCACCGAGGCGAAGCGCCGCTTCAACCGCGATGATCTCGCGCGGCAGACGCAGGGCGTGGAGTGCCGCAAGGACGCCGGTGTCATCGACGAGATTCCAGGGGCCTACAAGGACATCGACGTGGTCATGGCCAACCAGGCCGATCTCGTCGAAGTCGTGCACACCCTCAAGCAAGTATTGTGTGTGAAGGGGTGAACGTTGGGGTTCCCCGCGGTCACCACCAACCTACAAGTTCGACGCGTGGGCCCACCTCGTTTGATCATCGTAGGTTGTGGGTGAGCGGCGCGAACCCCAACAGACAGGGGATCATGTCACCGCGCCGACGCGGGCTCTCGTGACGATTACCTGGAGTTGCCCCGTTTGCGTGGACGACTTGGCGCTTGGGTCAGCGGTTGTCTACAGGCCGCGCCCGGTGCGCTTCGTGCGCAACCGGGCATTCGGAACTGTTTCCGCGAACGCCTGCTACAGGTTCGGCAGTGGCCGCCCCTTTCTTGGGAAAGATTGATCTAACGCAAAATATTTCTCGACGAAGAGGGGAGGATTGCTTGATTTTCCTCGTTTCTGCTTGCGGCGGCAGAGCGAGGGGCTTTGTCGGGTTTGGATAAGGCGGCTTGCGGTCAATTCCGACGCCTCATCTGGGCGCCGCCTCGCCATGACCTGTGGTTTTCGCAACGACATTCAAGGAGGAAAAACCATGTTCACAATCAGATCTGTTCTGTCGAGTCTCCTGGCTGCGGCGCTCGTCGCCGGCTGCGCGTCCCCGCGCAACGACGAAGGTTCCACCGCTGCCAGACAGCAGCTAGCGCCGACGGGCAAAGTCCGGGTCGCGCTCTCAGTCGGGCCGTCAGGGAGCCAGTTTCGTGCAAAGCTCGATCGCAGTACAAATGTTCCACGGGGCGTTCCTGTGGATCTGGCGAACGCGCTCGGAGAGAGGCTAGGCGCGCCGGTAGAGCTCATCATGTACGATAACTACGTGGACTTGCTGGAGGGAGCTCGTCTCGGTAAATGGGACGTCACTTTTCTTCCGTATGGTGAAGCTCGCGCGAAGGTGATGGACTACGGGCCAGCGTATTATTTTTTGGAGCTTACCTACATCGTACCGGCGCATTCTGCGATCCGCAATCAGAGCGATGTTGATCGTGCCGGCGTCCGTGTCGCCGCCGTCGAGAAATCGATTTCGGCCACCAAACTGCAGCAGTCTCTGAAGAATACGACGCTGATCCAGGTCAAGAAGCTTGCTGTGATCCGCGAGCAGATGGGAGCAGGGCAGCTGGATGCGGCTGCAGCAGGACGCGAAACACTTGTAGGCCTCACCCCCCAGTTACCTGGCGCACGCGTTCTGGAAGGCACCTTCTACGCGTTGCCCGTCTCTGTGGCAGTACCGAAGAATCGGCCTGCCGCACTGGCGTATGTAACCGATTTTATCGAGAATGCGAAGGCAACTGGCGCCGTGCGCAGTGCGTTCGACAACGCCGGATTCAAACAAGCGGCGGTCGCACCGGCAGCGCCCAAGCAAGTGGCGCAGCCCGTGAAGTAGGGGTCGGCGATTAGCATCAAATTGCGCGAGGCGGAGGTTTCATTTACTGCCAATGGCAAGACAATGTATTTGCACTGACAGATGCGCGTGGGTCATGCCGGCAACGACATCTGCGTCAAGCGGCTCATCGGAATGCTGGAGAACAGACGGAGGACGACGCCCGCGTGCCGGCGTCCACGTGGGAGGACAGTTGCAGGGGTGAGTAGCGAGAGCCCCAACACACCGGGGATCTGAGTATCGCTAGCGTTGGGTTTCCTCGCGGTCGCCACGGGCCAGCGGAAAATTGCAGCCATGCGATAATTGCACACCCCACCCGCACGGAAGGAGCCCCGCCATGGCCGTCCTGAAACTCGACATCGCCCATCGTCGCCCCTTCGCCAATGGGCAGAGTTTTGATGCCGTGGGGCCGTACGAGCAGATCCGCGGCACCGTCACCTTCGCGGTCGATCCTTCGAATCGCGCCAACCAGGCGAT
>MEQT01000096.1:46352-48734 GCA_001770325.1 Betaproteobacteria bacterium RIFCSPLOWO2_02_64_14 | reverse complement strand
GGCATCCGTGTCCGCCGCACTCCGCGCAGATAAGTCGGCGCAGCGCGTCCGACTTATCAGATGTTGAATCGAAAATGCATCACGTCGCCGTCCCTCACCACGTAGTCCTTGCCTTCGAGCCGCATCTTGCCGGCTTCCTTCGCGCCCTGCTCGCCCTTACACGCCACATAGTCGTGGTAGGCGATGACCTCGGCACGGATGAAGCCTTTCTCGAAGTCGGTGTGGATGACTCCCGCCGCCTGGGGCGCGGTATCGCCCCGGTGTATGGTCCAGGCGCGCACTTCCTTCGGCCCGGCAGTGAAGAAGGTCTGAAGACCGAGCAAGGCGTACCCGGCGTGAATCACGCGATCGAGCCCTGGTTCGGTCATGCCCATGTCGGCAAGAAAAACTGCCTTGTCCTCCTCGCTCATGTCGCCGATCTCGGCCTCGATCGCCGCGCACACCGCTACCACCGGGGCATTCTCACGCGCGGCGTGCTGCCGTACCGCCTCGAGATGGGTATTGTTCGAGAACCCGTCTTCGCGGACGTTTGCGACGTACATGGCGGGCTTCGCGGTAAGAAGGAACAGCGGTCGCAGTATCGCCTCCTCTTCCGGATAAAACGCGAGGGCGCGCACGGGCCGCGCCTCATTCAGCACGGTCCGGCATTTCTCCAGAACCGCCACGAGGCGCTGCGCGTCCTTGTCGCCCCCGGCGCGCGCGACTTTCTCGTAGTGCGCGAGCTGCCGTTCCACCGTCGCAAGATCGGCAAGCGCGAGCTCGGTGTCGATGGTTTCGATATCCGATAACGGATTGATGGCGCCAGCGACGTGCACGACGTTGGGATCCTCGAAACAGCGCACGACGTGAGCGATGGCGTCCGTCTCGCGGATATTGGCGAGGAACTGGTTGCCCAGGCCTTCACCTTTCGATGCGCCCGCGACCAGGCCTGCGATATCGACGAATTCGACCACTGCCGGGATCACCTTCTGCGGCCTGGCAAGCGCCGCGAGCGCGGCAAGCCGTGCGTCGGGCACCTCGACAATACCGATGTTGGGCTCGATCGTGCAGAACGGATAGTTTTCAGCCGCGATCCCGGCCTTGGTAAGGGCGTTGAAGAGCGTCGACTTGCCGACGTTGGGAAGGCCGACGATGCCGCATTTTAAGGACACGTTGAGAGTTCAGCGTTGAGGGTGGAGTTGAGCGTTAAGTGTTGAGAGTTGAGTGTTCAGCGATCTGGGCGGGGGCGCTTGAGCGAGTTGATCAGCCCATTGAGCAGCCCGAAGAGCTGGTCGATGCTCGCTCGTGCAGGCGACCCGCGGTCGATCAGTTCGAGCTCTTCGGCTATGGTAAGTTGGGTTTCCAGTTCGCTCAACCCTCAACGCTCAACTCTCAACTCTTCTCGGGCTTCGTATGAAGCCGCAGCATCGCCGCTTCCAGCTTGTCCTCGGCGATCAGGGGCCAGACCTCGAGGCCGCGGGAGATCGCATCATCGATCGCGGCGTGATCCACGGCGCCCGGTTTGTGCAACACGTAGTCAAGCACTTCCTGCTCGGTCGCCGTCTGGTTGCGCGGGTGGCCGATGCCTATTCTCAGGCGCCAGAAGTCTTTCGTCCCCAGCTGCGCGGCGATATCGTTCAGGCCGTTATGGCCACCGGTGCCCCCGCCCTTCTTGAGCCTCACGGTACCGGGCGGCAGGTCGAGTTCGTCGTGGACGATGAGTAACTGCCCGGGAGCGAGCTTGTAGAAACCGGCAAGCGCGGCGACCGCCCGCCCCGACTGGTTCATGAACGTAGCGGGTTTCAGCAACCAGAGCTCGCCACCCGGCGTCGCCACCTTGGCGACATCACCGTGAAACCGCGCCTCATGGCGGAATTCACCATGTACGGCGCGAGCGAGGCGTTCAATCCACCAGAAGCCGGCGTTGTGCCTCGTCGCCTCGTACTTCCTTCCGGGATTGCCGAGCCCGACGACGAGCTTCACCGCGGGCCTTCAGCCTGCCACGAGTTCCTGCATGGAGTGCCTGCTGCGAGTCGCCGCTGCGGGAGAGCCGGCCTGCCAGGACGCAGCCGTGAGACGGTAGAGCACGTGTCGCGCGCCGCCGCGCGTGATGTCGCGCTCGTAGCGCATGCCGGTTTTCTCCATCACCCGGCGCGAGCCGTGATTTGCCGGCAGCGCGAAGCCCACGATTTCGCCCAACCCCAGGCGCACGAATCCCTGGGCGACACTCACGCGGGAGAGTTCGGTCGCGAGCCCCCGGTTCCAGAATTCCGGCAACAGCGCGTACCCGACTTCCACCTCGGGCGCATTATCGACGGTCACGCGCCGCAGTCCGCCGCGCCCGATGAAACGACCGGTTGCGGGTTCGCGGATCGCCCACCACCCGAAGCCATGCCGATCCCA
>MEQT01000096.1:0-46340 GCA_001770325.1 Betaproteobacteria bacterium RIFCSPLOWO2_02_64_14 | reverse complement strand
CTTCTCGACGAGCGCCGCGATCTCGCCGTCGGCCTGCTCGCCCCCGAGCGCTCGCGCCACCTGCGCTTCGCGGTGCATGGCGAGCATGTCGCCCAGGTCCTCCGGCACGATCCGCGTCAAGAGGAGCCGGGGCGTTCTGAATCTTTCCTGGAGTTGCATCATCGTGTCCTCACATCATGCGCAATTGGTGCGGCAGTCACGCCGCGAAATATGAAAGGCCCGCCACGTTCGTGAGGCCGAACACGGCGGGCCGCACCCACCGGGAGCCGGAGTCGGCCTGCTCCTACTTGGCCGCTTCCTTCTTCTCGGGCTCCTTCTTCTCGGGCTCCTTCTTCTCGGGCTCCTTCTTCTCGCCCGGAGCCGCCTCCGCAGCCGCCTCGGCTTCCGCAGGGGCTTGGCCCGTGATCTCGGTCACCGGCGCGGCCACTTCCTCTTCGATCACGATCTCCTTCGGCACCTGCACCGTCACCACCGAGGGATTGTCGTGCTTGAGTTTCGGCGTCGCTTCGACGCCCTTGGGCAGCGCGAGTTCCGTCACGTGGATCGAATGGCCGAGTTGCAGCTCCTTGACGTCGACCTCGATGAATTCCGGCAGGTCGTCGGGCAGGCACTGGATCTCGATGTCGTTCATCACGTGCTGCACCACCCCGCCGCCGACCTTGACACCCGGGCAGATGTCGGCGTTCACGAAGTGCAGCGGCACCCGCATGTGGATCTTCCGGTTCTTGTCCACCCGCTGAAAATCGACGTGAAGCACCTGTGGTTTCCAGGGGTGCATCTGGAAGTCCCGCAGCAGCACCTGCTCCTTGCCGCCGTCCACGGTCATGTCGAGTATCGAGGCATGAAACGCCTCCATCTTGAGGTGCCGCAGCAGCGCCTGGTGGTCGAGTTCCACCGCCTGCGCCGCCTTGTCCGCCCCGTACACGACCCCCGGGACGCGTCCCGTCTGGCGCAGGCGGCGGCTCGCACCCGTTCCCTGTTGCGCGCGCGGGAATGCCATGATTTCGATGTTCATTTCAGTCTCCAAAAAAAACAGCGTTCAGCTCTGAATAATCGTTACGGAGCATTCTGGCACCCGATGCCGCTCGTCCATCCCCGCAAATCCGACGCAGAACGCTGTTTTTTTACTCTACAAACAGCGAACTTACCGAGTCTTCCGCGCTGATGCGGCGCATGGTTTCCGCGAGCAGACTCGCGACCGTGAGCACCCGGATGCGCTTGCAGGCCCTGGCTTGGTCCTGCAGCGGTATCGAATCCGTCACCACCACCTCATCGAGCGCCGAGTTGCCGATACGCTCGATCGCCTTGCCGGACAGCACCGCGTGCGTGCAATACGCCAGCACCTTCTCGGCCCCATGCTCCTTCAGCGCCGCCGCGGCTTCGCACAGCGTGTTGGCAGTGTCGACCATGTCGTCGACGATGACGCAGGTGCGATCCTCGACGTCCCCGATAATGTGCATCACGGTCGCGACGTTGGGCCGCGGCCGCCGTTTGTCGATGATCGCGAGTTCCGCCTCCAGCCGTTTCGCGAGCGCCCGCGCCCGCACCACGCCGCCGACGTCCGGCGACACCACGACCAGATTCTTGTAGTCGTGTTTCCATACATCGCCCAGCATGATCGGCCCGGAATAGATGTTGTCCACCGGGATGTCGAAAAAACCCTGGATCTGCTCCGAGTGCAGGTCCATCGTGAGCACCCGGTCGACGCCCACGCTCGACATCATGTTCGCCACCACCTTGGCGGTGATGGGCACCCGCGCCGAACTGGGGCGCCGATCCTGCCGCGCGTAACCCATGTACGGGATCGCGGCCGTGACACGGGCGGCGGATGCGCGCTTCAGCGCATCCACGATGACCAGCAACTCCATCAGGTTGTCGTTCGTCGGCGCACACAGCGACTGCAACACGAAAACGTCCTTGCCGCGCACGTTTTCCAGTATCTCGACCATCACTTCGCCGTCGCTGAAGCGCCCGATCTTCGCGCGCCCGAGATGGATGTTGAGGTGGCTCACCACGTCCCGGGCAAGCGCGGGAATGGCGTTACCGGTGAACACCATCAATCTGTCTAAGGCCACCCTCGCACCCCCGGAGAAGCTAAGCAGGCCGCCCGCTCGAGCCGCCCATGCAAAATCTGGCTGGGGAGGTAGGATTCGAACCTACGCATGCCGGAATCAAAATCCGGTGCCTTAACCAGCTTGGCGACTCCCCAATGGTCGTCAACACGCCGACGACCCACCCCGCGGGTCGCTCGTTCCGTCTAAATCCTGCCGCATTCAGCGTGCGAGATCGCGCATGGGATGCCGTTCCAGCCCGCGCGCTACGAATCCCGTCATGGAGCCGGGCAACTTCGCCAGCACCTCCTGCGCCTCGCCGGCGCTGTCGAACGCGGCAAATACACACGCCCCCGACCCCGTCAACATCGCTCGACCGAACTGGTTGAGCCAGGCGAGATGCCGCCCGATCTCGGGATGCTCTTGGCAGACCACCGCCTGGAGGTCGTTTTCGTTCGGCCCGGCCGCTGAAAAGCTTTGTATTCTAACCATTTTTGTGTCTCGTTTCAATCCCGGATGGGCGAAAATGCGCTGCGTGGAGACGGTCACCGGCGGGGCAAGCACCACGTACCACGCCGGCGGCAGGATGACGGACCGCAGCTCCTCCCCCACCCCTTCAGCCCAGGCGTTTTCGCCGAAGACGAAAACCGGCACATCGGCGCCGAGTTCAAGCGCCAATTCCAGCAGGCGCGCGCGCGCCAGATCAAGTTCCCACAGGCAGTTCAGCGCCAGTAAGGTGGTCGCGGCATCGGAACTGCCCCCTCCCAGCCCTCCGCCCAGCGGCAGGCACTTGTCCAGCGTGATATCGACGCCGGCCTTCGCGCCGGCGCGATCCCGCAGCAGACGTGCCGCGCGCAGCGCCAGATCCTGCTCCACGGGTACGCCTTCAACGGTATTGACCCTGTTGATCGCCCCGTCGCGGCGCACGCGAAACGTGAGCGTATCGCCGCAGTCGATGAACCGGAACACCGTCTGCAGCAGGTGATAACCGTCCGCACGCCGCCCCACCACGCGCAACATGAGGTTGAGCTTCCCCGGCGCAGGGAAACTTCGAGCCTCGGCGTTCATGGTGGAGACGCGACGCTCCGCCAGGTGTCGATCACGAGCCGGATCTCGTGCGAAGCGCCCGCGAGCTCAAGCCTCCGCGGGAGCCCGTCGTACTCCTGCGCGGCGTAATAGGTCAGCGCGACGCGCCAACCACCCTGTTCCAGCCGGGCAATACGCTGGTCATCACCACGCACCACGGCCCCCGGCGCGCTGCCGGGTGCGATATCGCCGCGCACCCAGTATTTGAGATTCGCCACCGGCAACTCCCAGCCCAGGGCCCGGCGGGTGAGGCTCTCGACGCTCGCCGCGCGATATTGCCGCTGATCCGCCGCAGTGAGAACCGCACCATCGCCGCTGTCGACAATGTGGGCCAGCGCCTGCCCGACAGGACTCAACAGCCAGATCTCGTCCCGTCCCGATACGTGCTGCCAGCGCAAGGCGGACGAAAACGCGCGCCCGTCGAAACTCACGAGCACCCGCCCGCTGAAATCGAACGGCGTGGACGGCGCAACGGGAACGCCGGACTCGAATGGCACCGTAGTGCATGCTGCCGCCAGAAGGACGCACGCAAGCGCAACTGCTCTGATCCCGATCATCGGGCTACGGGCTGGCGGTCCTTGAGAAAACGCCTGATCGTTTCCTGCAACAATTCGCTCGCCGGATGCTGTTTCAGCGCCTCGTTCCAGACCTTGCGCGCCTCGTCGCGCCGGCCCGCCGCCCACAGTACTTCGCCCAGATGCGCGGCGATCTCCGCGTCGGGGCGCTGCGCGTGGGCGCGCCGCAGGTAGTCCAGTGCCGCCTCGTTCTGTCCGAGGCGGTAGAGCACCCAGCCCATGCTGTCCATGATAAAGGGATCTTCCGGGGCGAGCTTCAAGCCGGTTTCGATCAGGTCGCGCGCTTCATCCAGGCGCTCGTTGCGGTCGGCGAGCGTGTAGCCCAGGGCGTTGTAGGCATGCGCGTGATTCGGACGCAGCTTGATCAGCTTGCGCAGGTTGTCCTCCAGCACATCGATGCGCTTGACCTTCTCGGCGATCATCGCGTAGTCGTATAGCAGGTCGGGATGCTCGGGCCTTGCCTCGAGCGACTGGCCGAGCAGGTCAAACGCTTCCTGGTACGCCGACGCTTCGCGCAGCAGGTTTCCCTCGGCGAGTATCAGCTGCACGCGTTGCTGGTCATTCTGCGGCCCGACCTGCTGCAGATACGTTCGCGCATCCGCCAGCCGGCCCTGCTTGGCGAGCACCCCGGCATAACGGGCCTTCGCGGCGATGTATTGCTCACCATGGGTGACCGAGCCGTACCATTTCAGCGCCTCCTCGAAGCGCTTGCGTTCCTCGTTCACCTGCCCCAGATACAGGCGCACGGCGTCGGGATCCTTGTAATTCGCATCCAGCGCGCGTTTGAACTGCAGCTCGGCGGCATCGTAGTCAGTCGCCTGCAGCGCGAGGAGAGCCACCGCCATTGCGACATCGGCATTCTGCGGATACTCATTGACCAGCGCCTCGAACTGCTTGCGCGCCTCCGCGTAATTCTTCTCGGCGACCAGAAGCCGCGCATAGTTGAGCTGCACGTCCTTCGCCTTGGGATAACGCTCGAGGTACTCCGCAAGGAAGGCGAGCGCCTCGCTGTTCGAGCGCCGCTGCAACGCCTGGGCCTGGAACAACGCCGCGACTTCCCAGTCAGGGCGCAGCTCCAACGCTGCACGCGCCTCGGCGAGCGCAGCGTCCGCCTGCTCCGCGTTCCACGCCGCCTGCGCGACCGCAAGGCGCGCCTCCGGCACCTCCGGGTAAGGCTCGGCCAGGGCCTGCATGAGTTCCCATGCCGCCTTTTTGTCCTTGTGCCGGGAAACGAGAGAGGCAATCTGCAGGAAAGTGGGACCCACGTTCGCCTGGTCTGCCGCGAGCCACCCCTGAAGATGCGGTAAAGCTTCGCTCAACTTTGCCTGATTCACCAGCAACGCGGCGATCACCTGCCGGGCCCGCTGCGACCCGGGGTCCGACTGCAACCAGATCCCCGCAGCCTCGAGCGCCGCAGGGATCACCCTTGCATTCCATGCGACTTCGGTCGCACGCTGCGCAATGCGCGGATCGCGTGTTTCGCGCGCGAGTTCGAGATATGCCGGCACTGCGACCTGGGGCTGGCCGCGCTGCAACGCGATCTCCGCCAGCATCATCTTGAACATGACCTGCTCGGTGAGTTCGCTCGCCGGCAACCGCTCCGAACTTCGCGCGGGCGGAGGCGCCTCACCGCGTTGCGGCGCGGCTTCGCTCTGCGCGAGTATGCTGTCACCCATCGACCGGGCGGGAGGCTGCTGCACGCACGCACCCAGCATGAAGCCGGCGAGCACGAGGACAGCTATGGTATGTATCATCGTCTGCACGCAAGCAGGGCGGCGCGCCACCGAATCTGCGCTGTTCCAGAGAATAAATCCTGCGCGCCGCTTCATTAACGCCCACATATTGGGTATATTTTCGCACACCGCACGCCACCGCGCCGGATTGGATCATTCCCCATGTTAGTTGCCGATGTCAGCTGAGCCAGGCGCCGCCACGATCGAGGCGCGCGGCTTGACGCGCAAGTTTGGCGCCCATACCGCCGTCAAGGGCATCGATCTCGAGTTGAAACGCGGGGAAGTATTGGGTTTCCTTGGCCCGAACGGGGCCGGAAAAACCACGACCATGCAGATGCTGACCGGCAACCTGGCGCCGACCGGGGGCGCGATCAACATCTGTGGCATCGACCTGCTCGAAGCCCCGGTTGCCGCCAAGGCGAGGATCGGCTATCTCCCGGAGCATCCGCCGCTCTACCGGGAATTTACCGTCGATGAATACCTGCTGCTCGCTGCGAAACTCCACCGGGTGCCGCGGGCCCGGTGCCGTGAGGCGGTCGAGACGTCCAAACGGCGCTGCGGCCTGGCGAACTCCGGCGCAAAACTGCTCGGCACGCTGTCGCGGGGATTTCAGCAGCGCGTCGGCATCGCACAGGCGATCGTGCACAGCCCGGATGTGGTAATCCTCGATGAGCCGACCGTGGGACTGGATCCGCACCAGATACGCGAAATCCGCAGCCTGATCCGCGAGCTTGGGGGAAAGCACAGCGTGATTCTTTCCACGCATATCCTGCCGGAGGTCGAGGCGGTGTGCGATCGCGTGCAGATACTGCACCACGGCAGCTTGGTCTACGGCGACACCATCGCCGCGTTGAAGCGATCTCGCGGCGGCAGCGCCGTTCTGCTGGGTCTGCAGCGGGCCCCGTCCCTGGACACGCTTGCTGCCATACCCGGCATCGCGCAAGTCCACGCCGTGTCTCCCGTGCTGTTCCGGGTGGACTTTCACCCGCATGACGACGCGACCGAACGGCTGGCGGCGCAAGCCGCGAAGAACGACTGGGGCCTGTTCCAGATTTCACCCGTGCACACCAGCCTGGAAGATGTGTTTGTCCAACTGACCCGGCACGAGGAAGTCGATTGAGGGATTGAATGATTTTCACCATCGCGGGAAAAGAGTTGAAGGCGCTGTTCGCTTCGCCGCTGGCGTGGGTGGTGCTCACCTTCATGCAGGTGCTGCTCGCCTACAGCTTTCTGCGGCGCCTTGATGATTTCCTGCAGATTCAGCCGCGGTTGATTCGAATGGCGAGTCCACCCGGCGTAACCGAACTGGTGGTCGCGCCCACCTTCGCCACGGCCGCGGCGATCCTGCTGTTTGCAGTGCCGCTTCTTGGCATGCGGCTGATCGCGGAGGAGCGGCGCAACCAGACCATGGTGTTCCTGATGTCGGCGCCGGTATCGGTCACCGAGATTGTGCTTGGCAAGTTCGTGGGCCTGTTCGCGTTCCTCATGCTCATCATCGGGCTGGTCACGGCCATGCCGCTCGCGCTTGGGGGAGGCACTGCCCTCGACTATGGTTTGCTCGCCAGTGTAGCGTTGGGCCTGAGCTTGCTTGCGGCCGCCTTTGCCGCCGCGAGCCTTTACGTCTCCTCGCTTACCGCGCACCCGCTGGTGGCTGCAATCGGGGCGTTCGGGGTGCTGCTCGCGATGCTGCTCATGGGAGAAACGGCGGGTGACAGTCTGCGCGCCCGCAACTGGCCGGTGCCGGCTGCATTGATCCAGGTGTTCTCGCCGCTCAAGAATTTCGAGCCGCTCGCCAAAGGCGTCATCGATACCTACGCCGTGATCTGTCTGCTGCTGCTTGCTGCCACGCTCCTGGCGCTCACGATCCGGGAACTTGACGGGCGGCGCCTGAAGGGCTGATGGAAATTACACGCCGCTCCCGCATGGGGTTGCGCGCACAACACGGGTTGTTCGCCGTGCTTCTTGTGGCGCTCGTCACGTTGATAGCGTATCTCGCCGGCGACTACCGGTGGGAATGGGACATAACCCGCAGCGGACGCAATACGCTCTCCCCGGCAACACTGGAGGTGATCAATCGGCTCGACGGGCCGCTCGCCGTCACGGCCTACGCCGTGACTCGCGACGCAGGGGGCAACAACCCCCAGAAAATCGTCGCAGAACGGTTGCACCCGTACCTTCGCGCCAAGCGCGACGCGACGCTCACCCTGGTCGATCCCCGCGAAGAGCCGAGAAAGGCGGCAGCCGCCGGCCTGCGCACGCCGAACGAGATGATAGTCGAGTACCGGCAACGCTCCGAGCATCTGGCGCTCGAAGAATTCAACGAGCAGAACTTTGCCAACCTGCTGATGCGGCTCGCGCGGGGCGCGGACAGCCGGGTGATGTGGCTCGACGGCCACGGTGAAAGAAAGTTGAACGGCATCGCCAACCATGACCTCGGTGACTTCGGGCGTTTGCTGCAGAAAAAGGGATTTCGCGTGGCGAGCCTCAATCTCGCGGTCGCCCAGGACGTGCCCCGCGATGCCGCGGTTCTGGTCATCGCGACACCGCAGGCCGATCTGCTGGAAGCGGAGGTCGGCAAGATCAGACGCCATCTCGACGCTGGTGGCAACCTGCTGTGGTTGATCGACCAGGAACCCCTGCGCGGCCTGGAGCCCGTCGCGGAAATGCTGGGCCTGGTACTCACGCCGGGCACCGTGGTGGACTTTGTGTTGAAGCCGCGCAGCGGCCCGCCGGTATTCGCAGTCGGAACCGCCGCCAATTACGGCCGGCATCCGGTCACCCAGGGATTCAGCGTGAACACGGTGTTTCCGCACGCGCGCCAAATCGCCATCCAGGAGCGCGAGGAATGGCGCGTCGCGCCGCTCGTCGAGGTTGCGCAGCGCGGCTGGATCGAACTCGACAAGCTCGAGCCGGAGGTAAGTTTCGACAAGGCACGCGATATCCCCGGGCCGGTCACGATCGCGCAAGCCTTCGAACGCAGCGTGGGTGATCGCTCGCAGCGGGTGGTGGTGGTGGGCACCGGGCACTTCCTGTCGAACACCTACCTCGGCAACGGCGGCAATCTGGACCTGGGGCTCAACATGGTGAACTGGCTCGCCGGCGCGGACACCCTGGTCACCGTGCAGCCGCGGGCGGCCACGGACGCGAATCTCGCTATCGACCAGATCACGCTGTACCTGATCGCCATAGCATTTCTGCTGGTGCTGCCACTCGTGTTCATCGTGACCGGTACGGTCATCTGGTGGCGGCGGCGCAGGGCCACATGATGCGCAACGGCACTTCCGCGTCGAAGAAGATCACGCAGCCCTTTGGCGGGAGCCGGGTTGTCGGCCAGGCCGGCAGACTGTCCCCATGAGCCGGCTGTCGCGGGCCAATCTGGCGCTGCTGCTCGCGGTCGCCGGCCTGGGAACCTTCATCTATTTCAAGCCCCCGCGCGAGGAGTCGACGACTCACGCCCTGTCGACCCGGCTGCCGGCTCAGGCGAGGAGCATGCGGATTGAACGCGAGGGCCGCCCCGCCATCGCGATCGAGAAGAAGGACGACATCTGGCGCATGACCGCGCCGCCAGGCGCCGAGGCCGATGCGGAACAGGTTCAGCGGTTGCTGGCGATACTGGCGGCACGCTCGACGCAGCGATTTGACGCGAGTCGTCTCGATCGCTTTGAGCTGGATCGGCCGCGAACCCGGCTGATGATCGACGGAGAGCGTTTCGCGTTCGGCATGGTGAATGCGGTGTCGGGCGAACAGTATGTACTCACCGGCGGCGCGGTCTATGCCGTCGCTTCGCGCTATGGCGGCGCACTGCCTCTGGATGCCGCGCAACTCGCGCGCAGGCAACTGCTTTCCAAATCCGAAGTGCCGATACGCTTCGAGATGGGAGAGTTTTCCCTCCGGCAGGACGGCGGAAAGTGGTTGATCATGCCGGCGCGGGAGTCGTTGAGTCAGGAAGATCTCGCCCGCTGGGTCGGAAACTGGCAGCTCGCGGCGGCGGCGCGCGTCGCGCCGCTTGTGCCGCATCCTGCGTCCACCGAGGTGAGAATCGGCCTCGAATCGGGAGCATCGGTCACGCTCGGCATCATCCGACGCGAGCCCGAACTGGTGATCGCGCGCCACGATGAGAAGCTCCAGTATCACTTTTCTGCAGCCAGCGCGCGCCGCCTGCTCGCTCCGCCCGGACAGGCGGCGGCGAAGGATTGATTGCGTGACCGGTAACTCACAGAGCATCGAATTCGGGTCGGATCACGGCTCACCGATCACGATTTTCTCATCCTCCAATGCCTGAACTGCCGGAAGTCGAGACCACGCGCCGCGGCCTGGAACAGCACCTCGTCGGGCAGAGGATTGCGCGCGTGACTATCCGAAACGGGCGGCTGCGAAAACCGGTGCCGCCCCGGCTCTCCGCGCGCCTTTCGGGCACCACCATCCGTGCGCTCACCCGCCGCGGAAAATATCTGCTGATCGACTGCGGTGCGGGCACCCTCATCCTGCATCTCGGCATGTCCGGCCGGTTGTGGCTGGTGGATGCGGCGACGCCCGCGGAAAAACACGATCACTTCGATCTCGTCCTCGCGAACGGCAAGATCGTGCGGCTGCGCGACCCGCGGCGCTTCGGACTGGTTCTGTGGCAGACGGGGGACCCGCTGCGCCATCCGCTGCTCGCGCACATCGGCCCCGAACCTCTCTCGGACGAATTTGACGGCGCATGCCTGCACCGCGTGATGCTCAAGCGCGGTGCAGCCATCAAACATGTCCTTATGGATGGACATGTCGTCGCCGGTGTGGGGAACATTTACGCGAACGAGGCGCTGTTCCACGCAGGCATCAATCCAAGACTTCCGGCGCAGCGTCTCAGCCTTGCGCGATGTCGGCTTCTTGTGCAAAAACTCCGCGAGACCCTCACTGCAGCGATCTACGCCGGCGGCAGCAGCCTGCGCGACTACGTGGGCGGCGACGGGATGGCCGGCAACTTCCAGAAAGCGTTCCTGGTCTACGGCCGCGCGGGAGAACCGTGCTCCCGCTGCGGCACGCCGATCAGGGAAATCCGGCAGGGGCAGCGCGCGACGTTCTACTGTCCGTGCTGCCAGCGCTGAGCAATCCGTTGAGGGTTGAGGGTTGAGGGTTGAGGGTTGAGCATTTAGAGTCTTTCGGTTTTCACTCTCAACGCTCATCGCTGAACTCTCAGCCGACCTTCTGGGCAGTAAGGCGCAGATACTTCTCGCGCAGCTGTGCCGGCGTCTCGACGTGCCGTGGATCGTTGGGAATGCAATCCACCGGGCACACCTTGCGGCACTGCGGTTCGTCGAAGTGGCCGACGCATTCGGTGCACTTGTGCGGGTCGATGACGTAGATTTCCTCGCCCGCCGAGATCGCGTCGTTGGGGCATTCGGGCTCGCACACGTCGCAGTTGATGCACTCGTCGGTGATGACCAGTGCCATTACTTGCCCCCCAGCTCCTTGATCTTGGCCTTGAGCCGCCGCGCGACGTAGGGCGAGACGAACTTGCGCACGTCGCCTCCCAGGATCGCGATCTCGCGCACGAGGGTCCCCGAGATGAACATGAACTGCTCCCCGGGGGTCATGAAGACCGTCTCAACCTCCGGGTACATCCCGCGATTCATCCCGGCGAGCTGGAACTCGTACTCGAAGTCCGAGATCGCGCGCACGCCCCGCACGACGATTCGTGCCTTCTGCTGCTGCGCGAATTTCATCAGCAGTCCCGAAAAACCGACCACGCTCACGTTCTCCAGATCCGTGAGCGCTTCGCGCGCGATATCGACTCGCTCGCTCAGCGTGAAAAGCGGCCGTTTGGCGCGGCTGTCCGCCACCGCGAGCACCACGTGATCGAACAGGCGCGCTGCGCGCCGCACCAGGTCCACGTGGCCGCGCGTGATCGGATCGAAAGTCCCGGGATAGACCGCTTTGCGCTTCATCCTAATTCCGTTTCAGGAGTTGATAGGTCACCTGCCCGGCGCGGGCCTTTCTCCACACGTCCCACCCCGCCGCGAGCGCCTCCGCGCCACCGCTTTCACAATAAACCAGCGCTCCGTCGTTGAGACGTGGCGGCAGGAGCGACAGCATGCTTTTCCATCGCTCCCTCCGGAACGGCGGATCGAGGAAGACGATATCGTATCGGGCACGGTCGCTGCGCAGGAATTCTAGCGCATCCGCTCGCGCAAGTTCCACCTGCTTGGCGCCAAGCGCCGCGCGGGTTGTCTCCAGCGTCTTGAAGGCGAGCTGGTCCCGTTCGACCATCATCACCCGCTGCGCGCCGCGCGAAGCGGCTTCGAACCCGAGCGCGCCGCTTCCGGAAAAGAGATCGAGACAATCGCGTCCGGTAAGGTCCTGCCCAAGCCAGTTGAACAGCGTCTCGCGCACCCGATCCGGCGTCGGCCGCAGATCCGCACGCGGCGTAAAGCGGATCAGGCGGCTGCGCCAGGCGCCTCCGATGATCCGGACCTGATTGCGTTTCAACCGCGGCCCGCCGCGCGTGAAGTATCAGCGCACAGCCGACGTCGCCGCGGTGTCCTCCGCGCCAACCACGACCGTCACCATGCGCTCGGGGTCGAGCCGCGCGAAAGCGCGGCGGATGTCGCCCACCGTCACACGCTCGACATTCGCCACGAAGTCGTCGAGGTAAGTGAGCGGCAGGCGGTACGCTCCAATCAGATCGAGGTAGCCGTGGATCTTGCGGTTGCTGTCTATGCGCAGCGGAAACCCGCCCACGATGTTCTTCTTCACTGCCGTCAACTCGGCTTCCGTCGGACCGTTCGCGAGGAACTCGCGTAACGTCGCGCGCACCAGGCTGAGCGCCTCTTGTGTCTGATCGCGCTGGGTCTGCATGCCGATCAGGAACGGGCCGGATTGTCTGAGCGGCGAAAAATAGCTATACGCCGAGTAGGCGAGGCCCCGCTTCTGCCGCAGTTCCTCGTTGAGGCGCGAGACGAACCCGCCGCCACCCAGGATCTGGTTGCCGATGAAAAGCGCAAAATAATCGGGATCGTCACGACGCATCCCCGGCGCGCCCACCAGGATGTGGCTCTGCGTGGCGGGATGCGCGATGAAACGCGTCACCGGCTCGGCCAGCGCGCCGACCGGGGGCAAGTCGGGTACGCGCACGTCGCCTTCCTGCAGGCCCGCGGTAAGCTGCTCCGCGATCGCCTCCGCCTGTTCGCGACTCGCATCGCCGATCATCGCCACCACCGCATGGCGCGCGACGTAATGCCGGCGGTAGAAATCGAGCAGGTCCTGGCGCGTGAGACGCTCCACGCTCGCCACGTCGCCGGAAGACCGCTGCGAATAGGGGTGGTCGCGGTACAGCAGCCGGTAGAACGTCACCGACGCGAGGGTGTCGGGTTTGGTGTCTGCCTCCCTGATCGCGGACGCAAGCCGCGCCTTCTCGCGCTCCAGCACCGCCTCCGGAAATATGGGGCGCGCAAGCAGCCGTGCGAGAATATCCAGCGCCTGCTCCCGCTCAGCGTTGCTCGAAAGCGTGCGCAGCGAAAGCCCCGCATGATCGGTGTTGAACTGCCCCCCGAGCTGCGCGCCGACATCTGCGAGCCGGCTCGCGATGGCCTGCTCGTCGAGACCCTCGGCGCCAAGGCGCAACAAGCGATTGGTCATGCTTGCGGTACCGGATTTCTCGCGGCTGTCGAAGGCAGCGCCCGCGGGGAACCCCACGCTCACGTCGAGCATCGGCAGGCTGCGGTTTTCGACGAAGTACACGCGCGCCCCGTTTTTTGCCTGCCAGTGCTGGATCGGCAGGATGGCATGCGCCCAATCTGCCGCCGAGAATAGCGCTGCCGCTATCCAGAAAAGCACGACCCGTCTATTCCACATGCCGTAGTCCCGCCGGCGGACGAAACTCCCGGCGCCCGCTGAGCGGCTGGGGATCGAGATAGGCCACGGTAAGCTCGTCATCTCCGAAGTACCGGCGCGCAACGTCCTGTACCTGCGCCGGCGTGACCTGTTTCAGCTTCTCGAGTTGCAGATCGAGCGTCGTGTGCGGGAGGCCCGCGATTTCCATCGCGCCGATCTGGCGCGCCTGGAAAAACATCGAGTCCCGCTGGTAGACGTAACTCGCCACCGCCTGGGCCTTCACCCGCCGCAGCTCATTCTCCGCCACGCCTTCGTCCGCGATGCGCCTTACCTCACGACGCAATGCCTGCTCCAGCTCCGCGACGCTCCTGCCCGCCGCTGGAACGCCATCCAGATAGAACACGCCCGGCCCGCGCCCGACCCCGTCGTAACTGGCAGACGCGGAGTTGGCAAGGCGCTCGGTGCGCACCAGCACATGCGGCAGGCGCGAGGCGGCGTTTCCATCCAGGATATTCGCCAGCATCTCGAGCGCATACGGCTCCCAATCCTTTTCGGGATCGGCGAGCTTCGGCGCGCGGAACGCCATCACGACGTAGGGCAACTCTGCCGAGGCTTTGACCGAAAGGCGCCTCAATCCGCGCTGGGGGGGTTCGTCCTGCGGCTTGCGTACGGGCAAGGCCTTGGGCTGGATCGCGCCGAAATGTTCCCGTGCCATTGCGAATACCTCGTCCGGCGCGACGTCACCCACCACCACCAGTATCGCGTTATTTGGCGCGTACCACTGTTCGTAGAATGCGTGTGCATCCTCGGGCCGCATGTTCTGGAGGTCGCTCATCCAGCCGATGATCGGATTGCGATAGGGATGCGCCAAAAACGCAGTCGCCATCAGCCGCTCGTAGAGCGTCGCCCGCGGTCGATCGTCGGTGCGCCAGCGCCGCTCCTCCATCACCACCCGGATTTCCTTGGCGAATTCCTCCGGAGTCAACACCAGGTTCGCCATCCGGTCCGCTTCCAGCTTGAATGCAAGACCAAGCTGGGACTTGTGGAGCATCTGGAAGTAGCCCGTGTAGTCCTTGCTGGTGAATGCGTTGTCGCGCCCGCCTGCAGCGGCGATCAGCTTAGAAAACTCGCCCGCCCCGAGGTTACGCGTGCCTTTGAACATCATGTGTTCGAGGACGTGCGCGACGCCGGTGGCGCCATTCACCTCGTCCGCGCTTCCCACTTTGTACCACAGCAGCGACACCACGACGGGCGCACGGTGGTCGGGTTTGACGATGATCCGCAGGCCGTTCGAAAGCGTATGCTCCACGGTGCCGGCAGCTTCCGCCGTGTGCGCGAAGATTGCAACGAGGAGCGCGAGCCTTGCGATCAGGCGCAGCGTCAGCGACAGGCGATTCATGGTTGGGGCGGCTGGGAGCGGTTGTGATTCGGGTAAAATTGTAGCGGGTCGCGGTCGCGTTTGAGTCGAGCGCCGACGGCGTTGCCGGCCGCGACCCGCATTCTACGCCCCTCAGACCCGAGATCGCATGCGAAGTTTCCTCAAATCCCGTGGCGACGCCGACTCCGGCGGCTGGTTTGCCCGTCTGAAGCAGGGGTTGTCGAAGACCCGCGTGCAGTTCAGCACGCGGCTCGTGGGTCTGTTCAGCAGCGGACGGAAGCTCGATCCCGCTTTCTATGACGAACTCGAGGCGGCCGTGCTCGCTTCCGACGTCGGTGTCGCGGCGACGAGCGAGTTGCTTACCTCCTTGCGCGCGCGCGCGAAACGCGAGGGCCTCACCGAGGCTTCGCAGCTTAAAGCCGCATTGCGTGATGCACTGGTCGATTTGCTGCGCCCGCTCGCGGTCCCTCTTGACGTTACGCAACATAGGCCGTTCGTGATCATGCTGGCCGGCGTGAACGGCGCGGGCAAGACGACTTCGATCGGCAAACTCGCCCACTACTACCAGACGCAGGGCCGGAAGGTATTGCTTGCCGCCGGCGACACCTACCGCGCCGCCGCACGCGAGCAGCTCGCCGTGTGGGCCGAGCGCAATGACATCGCCATGATCACGCAGCAGGCGGGCGACGCGGCGGCCGTGATCTTCGATGCCGTGAGCGCGGCACAGGCGCGCGGCGTCGACGTGCTGCTCGCGGACACCGCCGGACGGCTGCCGACGCAGTTGCACTTGATGGAAGAGATCAGGAAAGTCAAACGCGTCATCGCCAAGGCGCTGCCGGGCGCGCCGCACGAGGTGCTGCTGGTGCTCGACGCCAATACCGGGCAGAACGGTATCGCCCAGGTGAGGGCGTTCGACGAGGCGCTTGGTGTCACCGGGCTGGTGCTCACCAAGCTCGACGGCACCGCCAGGGGCGGTGTAATCGCCGCAATCGCCCACATACGCGCCCGCGGCGGATCGGGAGGAACCATTCCCCTGCGTTTCGTGGGAGTCGGCGAGGGCCTCGATGACCTTCGTCCGTTCAGTGCCGAGGAGTTCGTCGACGCACTGCTCGAGGATTGAGCAAGGTGAGTCGTCAAGAGAAACATGCGTGCCTGGCTCCTCAATGCTGAATCCTCGATCCTGAATCCTCGATCCCATGATCAGCTTCACCGCTGTTTGCAAACGCTATCCCGGCGGCGTCGAGGCGCTGAGAGATGTGTCGTTCACGGTCGCCGACCGCGAGATGGTGCTGGTCACCGGTCACTCGGGAGCGGGCAAGACGACGCTGCTCAAGCTCATGGCGGCGATCGAGAGGCCCACCAGCGGCAGCGTGGTGATCAACGGGCAGAACGTGGGGACGCTCAGGCGACGCGCCGTCCCGTTTCTGCGGCGCAACTTCGGGCTCGTCTTCGAGGACCACAAGCTGTTGTTCGACCGCAGCGCGTTCGACAACGTCGTGCTGCCGCTCAACATCGTGGGATACGATTCACGAGAAGCCGCTCGCCGGGTGCGCGCGGCGCTCGACAAAGTGGGCCTGCTCCACAAGGAGCGGGCATACCCGATCACGCTTTCCGGCGGCGAGCAGCGTCGACTTGCCATCGCGCGCGCCATCGTGCACCGCCCCGCAATGCTCCTTGCGGACGACCCTACCGGCAACGTAGACGCCGAACACGCGCGCGAATTGGGCGACCTGTTTCGATCCTTCCATCAAGTCGGCGTGACAGTGGTCATCGCGACCCATGACGCGCTGCTCGCGCAGCATCTCGCGTCGAGAGCGATCGCTCTCAGGAGCGGAGAGATCGTCCCGGAGTTCCCGCGCACATGAGAACCTGGCTGACCCAACATGCCCGCACTCTTGCCGCGACACTCGCCAGGTTCGCGCGGTCGCGGATGGCAAGCCTGCTCAATATCGCTGTCATTGGCATTGCACTTGCGCTGCCGGTAGGAGGCTACGTCATTCTGGGCACCCTGCAGCATCTCGCACGCACGCATGGCAGCACACCGCAGCTGTCGGTGTTTCTTGCGCTTGACGCCAGCGGCGACGATGCGGCGTCGGTGCGGGACCGGTTGAAGCGGCATGCAAGCGTGCTGAAGTTCAGCTTCGTGCCGCGCGATCAGGCGCTGCGTGAGCTCAAGGCGAGCGCAGGGCTCGCAGATGTGGTCGATAGCCTGCAGCACAACCCCTTGCCGGATGCGTTCGTCGTTGACGCCAGGGATGGCGGTGCCGGGAATCTGCAGAACATGCGCGAGGAGTTTCGCAAGTGGCCGAAGGTAGCGCATGTTCAGCTCGATACGGCCTGGGCGACGCGCCTGGATGCATTGCTCAGGCTCGGTAAGTTGGTGGTGCTGTTGCTGGCTGCGGCTCTGGGCATCGCCATGGTCGCGGTCACCTTCAACACGATCCGCCTGCAGATCCTCACGCAACGCGAAGAGATCGAAGTCTCCAGGCTGATCGGCGCCACCGACCCGTTCATACGCCGCCCGTTTCTCTATTACGGGGCCGTGCTCGGTGCTTTCGGTGGCTTGGCCGCTTGGGCCCTGGTATGGGCTGGCGCCTACGTGTTGAACCACAGTTTGACCGAAATCGGCCAGATCTACGGCGCCAGCCTCAATCTGCGACGACTCACTCCGGAGGAGAGCACCGGCATCGTGCTGTTCTCAACGTGGCTCTGCTGGCTCGGGGCATGGCTCTCCGTCCAGCAACACCTGGTTGCCGTAGACCCCGCCTAGGGCGCGGCAGGCGTGTAAATAACGTACTGATTCTATATCGATTTTATAGACGGCCTCGCGCTTCGCCAAAGCGGCACCGGCAGGAACTTTGCGCTCGTCTGGCACTCTCATGGCAGGAGTGCTAGACTGGCGCTTCAAGAAGGAGGTTTGATTATGACGAGCTTAGCGTTGCCGGTTCCAGCCGTCGCCGGCAGCCTCGAAAGCTATATCAGCACCGTCAATCGCTTTCCGATCCTGACCCAGGAGCGGGAGACGGAGTTGGCGCGGCGGTTTCGTCGCGACGAGGATCTGGGGGCTGCGCGGGAACTGGTGGTGTCGCACCTGCGGGTGGTGGTCGCGATTGCCCGCGGGTATCTGGGTTACGGCCTGCCGCATGCGGACCTGATCCAGGAGGGCAACATCGGTCTGATGAAGGCGGTCAAGCGCTTCGATCCGGAGCGGGGCGTGCGGCTGGTGTCGTTCGCGGTGCATTGGATACGCGCAGAGATTCACGAATTCATCCTGCGCAACTGGCGCATCGTCAAGATCGCTACGACCAAGGCGCAGCGCAAGCTGTTTTTCAACTTGCGTAGCCTCAAGCAAAACCTGGGTACCCTTGGCGCCGCCGAGGTGGAGGCAGTTGCCAAGAAACTCGGCGTCAAGGCCGAGGAAGTGGTCGAGATGGAAACCCGGCTTGGCGGCCGGGATATCGCGCTCGAGCCGATGGGTGACGGAGAAGACGAACCATTTGCCCCGATCGCCTACCTGCGCGCGGAGGACGCCGAACCCGGCCGTCTCCTCGAGCAGGAGGAAACGGCGCGCCTGCACGCCAACGGCCTTCAGCACGCGCTCGAGGTGCTGGATCCACGCAGCCGCCGGATCATTGAAGCCCGCTGGCTCAATGAAAACAAGGAAGCGACCCTGCACGATCTCGCCGCCGAATTCGGCGTATCCGCCGAGCGTATCCGCCAGATCGAGGCCAAGGCCATGGCGCGGATGAAGAACGTCATCACGGCAGCAGCCTGAAGCTTCGCCGGTTTCACAAGAGCCCCGGTGTCGCCCGGGGCTTTTCTTGTACCAACGCCACAACTCGCACCGCGCACACGCCTGGGGACGGTGGCTCGGGCACGGGCTGCTCCGCGCGGTTCTTGTCAGGAATCAAGAAGAATTCGTATGTCGTGCAACAGCAGCGCGGCCCCCGCGCCGTAGCGCGCGTACAGCCTCAGGCGACCCTCGCGATCAAGGATATAGGTTCCCGCGGAGTGGTCCACGCTGTAGGTGGTCGAGTCCTTCAGCGGCTGCTTCTGGTAGAAGATCTTGAACGCCTTTGCGGCGCGCGCGGTGGCCTCGGCGTCGCCGTAAAGCCCCAGGAAACGCGGGTCGAACGACGGCACGTACTGCCGCAGCACCTCCGGGGTATCGCGTTCCGGATCGACGGTGACGAACAGCACCTGCATCCGGTCAGCGTCCTTGCCCAGTTCCCTTGCCACGGCAGCAAGTTCGGAAAGCGTCGTCGGACAGACATCGGGGCACTGCGCGAACCCGAAGAAAATGACCACGACCTTGCCCCGGAAATCCGCGAGCGTGCGCGGCCTGCGGTTGTGGTCCAGAAGATTGAGCTCCCTGCCTAGATTCGCGCCGGTCACGTCGGTCAGCTCGAACTGAGGTCGGGTATCCGGTTGCCCGCAGCCCCCGGCGATAATCGCGATAACCAGCAGGCACGAACCAATCATCGATCGCCGTCTCATGGCGCCACCTGGCATGCGGCCCCCGGCGTACTACAGCACGACGCGCAGGTAATGGTCGACGAGGAGCGACGCAAAGAGCGCAGCAAGATAGGTGATCGAATAGCGAAACGTGCGCCGCGCCAGCGCGTCGCTGTAGTCGGTGTAGATCTTCACCGCGTAATACAGAAACGCGAGCCCGAGGACCAGAGCCGACGCGAGGTAAATGAGACCGCTCATCCGGGTCACGAACGGCAGCATGCTGCAGGAGAACAGGATGATGGTGTAGAGCAGGACGTGCAGGCGCGTATAGCGGTCGCCGTGAGTGACCGGCAACATCGGCACGCCGGCCTTCGCGTACTCATGCTTGCGGTAAAGCGCAAGGGCCCAGAAATGCGGCGGCGTCCAGGCAAAGATGATCATGAACAGCAGCAGCGCGTCAGCGGTCACTTCCCCCGTCACCGCGACCCAGCCGAGTACCGGCGGCATGGCGCCGGATGCGCCGCCGATCACGATGTTCTGCGGCGTCATCGGCTTCAGGATAACGGTGTAGATGATCGCATATCCCACGAAAGTCGCCAGTGTGAGCCACATGGTCAACGCGTTCACCCAATGATAGAGAACCGCGAGCCCCATCCCGCCGACTGCGCCCGCGAAGATCAGGGTCTGCAACGACGTAAGCCGGCCGCTCGGCAGCGGCCGCGCGCGCGTGCGCGCCATGATGGCGTCGATCTTCTGTTCCACCAGGCAATTGACCGCGGCGGCCGCGGCGGCCACCAGCGCGATGCCGACTGTGCCCGCCAGGAGCGCCTGCGGCGGCACCATGCCGGGGACGGCCAGGAACATCCCGATTACCGCCGTGAAGACGATGAGCGAAACCACGCGCGGCTTGGTCAGTTGGTAGAACTGATAGGCGCTGGAAGTGGCGTAGGAGCGAGCGAAACTGGAGGCCATTATCTTGAGGGCTTGCGCGAAAGTGCGAAGTTTAGCACCATCAAGTCGATCAATAAAAGTGCGGCCACCCCGTGGTGCGCGGCCGTCACTGGCAGCAGCGTGTCACTGCCATTTCGAGTGCCTCAACAGCCGCGCAATGTCCTTGATCATCCGGCGCGGATCGAAGTCGCGTGGATAGCGCATCATCAGATTGCCGAGCGGATCGATGACGTAAACGTGGTCCGCGAGCGCGCCCTGCGCCGGAAACAGCTTCAGGAAATCGCTGCCGGCGGCGCGAACCAGCCAGGTGCCATGGTATGCGCTCACCGCGGCAGCCGGCGGCGTGACATCGTCGCTGATCAGCCAGGCACGCTCGATGCGCGCCATGTCTTTGCCCTGGCTCAGACGCAACTGCCGCAGGGTGAACAGCTTGCGCTGACAGAAATCATCGCAGCCGCCGGCGTCCACCATCAGCAACACCCACTTCCCCTTGAGCCGGCTTAACTGAAACGCCGTGCCGTCGGTAAGTTGCAGATGCACGGGGGGCAACGCCCGCGTTTCCAGGAGCTCGCCGTAATTGGTATGAGCATCGGTACGCGCGACATAGTAGGCGACGTAGGATGCAATCACCGGTGCCGCGCACAGCACGCCGATCAGCCACAAATTACCGAGCTTGCCGGGTGCGTTTTCTGACATGGGTTGCCAGGTAATAAATCAGGATGGCGGCGGCGAGCGCGAACCACTGGAACGCGTAGCCGTAATGCTGTTCGATGCCGAGATCAGGCGCGCCCCCCACACGCATGAGCCCGTCGCCGAGATCGTTATCCTGCCGGATCACGACCGGCTGAATCGCAATCGGCACCGCCGCGCGATAACGCTCGAGCGTGAGGTTCTGCCACACCTTGCCCTCGGCCACCTTGGTCGAGAGCTCGAAATAGCGCTGGCTCGGCACTGTCGCCAGTCCGGCGATCGATACCGTCTCGGCCGGGGTCGTTATTTGAGGCAGCTCGCTGCGGACATGGCTCCCCGCCACCCAGCCGCGATTGACCAGCACATAGCGTTCGCTGTCGGCGATCCTGAGCGGCATCAAGACGTGATAACCGGCGGCGCCGTGCAATATGCGATTGTCGATGAATACCGCGTATTTCGGCTCGAAGCGCCCACGCACCTCGACCCGGCGCCAGGCCACGTCTTCGGCCCTGATTTCCGCGGCCGGCAGCGCAATCAACGCATCGCGGCTTGCCGCCAGTATGCGCTCCGCCAGCGCCGATTTTTCGTTCCCGCGGCCCAGTTGCCAGTTGCCGAGCGCGAGCGTCAGCATTATGCCTGCCACCGCGGCGAGCGTCGGCCATAACGAGGGCTTGAATTCCCATTGGAGCATGGCTGGATAGATACCGGCTGGAAAGCGGCTGGCGCCTGGGCTACACTCGGCACGGCAACGGATTGCGCATGAAAATCGTCGTCATTCTGTTTATCGTCCTGATCTTCGCCAGCCTCGGCTCGGCGCTCTATTTCCTGGTCAAGGACAAGGGCGCGTCAACCCGCACGGCGAAAGCCTTGACGTGGCGCGTCGTGTTCTCGATCACGTTGTTCGCGCTGCTGATGCTGGGTTACCACTTCGGCCTCATCACAACAAAACTTTGACCGTCGTTGCTATAGCCAGTAAACCACCACGAACAGCAGTAGCCATACCCAGTCGACGAAGTGCCAGTACCAGATCACGCCCACAAAGCCGAAATGATGGTCGGCGGTGAAGTGACCGGCGGTAAAGCGGCCGAGGATCGCGATCAGCATGATAGTGCCGACCGTCACGTGAAAACCGTGAAAACCAGTCAGCATGAAAAACGTCGCGCCGTAAGCGCCGGTCGAAAGCCTGAGGTTGAGCTCGAAGTAGGCATGGCCATACTCATAGACCTGGAAACCCAGGAACGCTGCGCCGAGCACTATCGTCATGATGAGGCCGAGACTCAGTTGCGAGCGGTCGTTCTGAAGCAGGCCCCAGTGCGCCCAGGTCACGGTCACGCCTGACGCCAGCAGCAGCAGCGTGTTGAGCGCCGGAATGCCCCACGCCCCCATCGGCGTGAATTTCTCGGCGATGCCGGGACCGGCGGTCGGCCATTGCGCGGTGAATTCGGGCCAGATCATTTTGCTGTCGAGGCTGCCGAGATCGGGCACCGACAGCACGCGCATGTAGAACAGCGCGGCGAAGAATGCGGCGAAGAACATCGCCTCAGAAAAGATGAACCAGCTCATGCCCCAGCGGAACGAGGTATCGACTTGCTGGTTGTACTTGCCACCCTCGCTTTCGCGCGCAACGGCGCCGAACCACCCGAACAGCATGTAAATCAGGATGCACAGGCCCGCGATCAGCACGAACTTGCCCCACGGCGCTCCGTTAATCCACAGGGCGGTGCCGGAGGCCATGCACAGCAGCGCGACCGAACCGAAGATCGGCCACCGCGATGGGTCCGGAATGAAGTAACGCGCCGATTGGCTCATCATGGTGCTTACTCCCTCTTAACTTCGGATCGCAAATTCCCGGTCGTCAGCTGGTGATGAAATACACCAGCGTCACGAGACTCAAGACGAGAATAACCGCGCCGATGACGCCGGCGACGATCACTTGCAGCGGCGTCAGCGACACCGCGTCCTTTTCGTATGCCGCGCGTTTGCGGACGCCGAAAAACGACCAGAAAACCGCTCGCGCCACCTGCAGCGGCGTCGCTCTTCCCGGCTTCTGCGCTTCGCCCATCGTCATCCACCGGCTTGCTTGGCAGTGCCTTCGACTTCGAAGAACGTATACGAAAGCGTGATCGTATTCACGTCGCCGGGAAGCCCTTGGTCGACCACGAATGCGACCGGCATCTGCCTCACTTCACCCGGCTGCAGCGTCTGCTGCGTGAAGCAGAAGCAATCGAGCTTCCTGAAGTAACGCCCTGCAACCTGCGGCCCGTAGCTCGGAATCGCCTGGCCGGTGACCGTGCGCGCGGAATTGTTCCTGATCTCATAACTTACCGTCGTCAGCTCGCCGGGGTGTACGCGCACGTTCGTCTGCAGCGGGCGGAACGTCCACGGCAGGTGGCTGCGCAGATTGGAATCAAATTCGATCGTGACAAAACGCGCCACGTCGATCTGCGTGTTGGCGACCTCGTCCGCCTTGATCACGTTATTGACGCCGGTGACCTCGCAAATCTTCTGGTAGAACGGCACCAGCGCGTAGCCGAAGCCGAACATGGCCGCGGCCACGATCAGCAGTTTACGCAGCGTCAGCAGATTCAATTGCGCCTGGTTCACCATAACCAATGCCGGATAATTACACCGAGAAAAAATGCGAGCGCGACGGCAGCGAGTATCAGCGCAGTCCTGAAATTGGCCGATCGTATTTCCATCGCGTGCCGCCTACTTGACGACCGGCGGTGTCTCGAAGCTGTGATACGGCGGCGGCGACGGCAGCGTCCATTCAAGCGTATCTGCGCCTTCCCACGGCTTGTCCGGCGCCTTTTCGCCGCCCCTGATGCACTTGATCACGGCGGCAAGGAAAATCAATTGCGTCAGGCCAAAGCCGAACCCCCCGAACGACGCGACCATGTTGAAGTCGGCGAATTGCAGCGCGTAGTCAGGTATGCGGCGCGGCATGCCGGCGAGCCCCAGGAAATGCATCGGGAAAAACGTGATGTTGAAGAAGATCAGCGACAGCCAGAAATGCCATTTGCCGAGCGTCTCATCGTACATGTGGCCGGTCCACTTCGGGATCCAGAAATAGGCGCCGGCGAATATCGCGAACAGCGAGCCGGCGACCAGCACGTAGTGGAAATGCGCGACCACGTAGTAAGTGTCCTGCACCTGGATGTCGACCGGGGGGATCGCCAGCATCAGGCCGGTAAAGCCGCCCATCGAGAACACGAAAATGAAGCCGCACGCGAACAGCATCGGCGCCTCGAACGTCATCGAACCTTTCCACATGGTCGCGATCCAGTTGAACACCTTGACGCCGGTCGGTACCGCAATCAGCATGGTCGCGAACATGAAGAACAACTGCCCTGCCGCCGGCATGCCGACAGTGAACATGTGGTGCGCCCATACGATGAACGACAGGATCGCAATCGACGCCAGCGCATACACCATCGACGCATAGCCGAACAGCGGCTTGCGCGCGAACGCCGGGATCACCTGCGAGATGATGCCGAACGCCGGCAGAATCATGATGTAGACCTCCGGATGGCCAAAAAACCAGAAAATATGCTGGAACAGCACCGGGTCGCCGCCGCCCGCGGCGTTAAAGAAGTTGGTTCCGAAATGGCGGTCGGTCAGCACCATCGTAACTGCCCCCGCCAGCACCGGCATCACCGCGATAAGCAAGTAGGCGGTGATCAGCCAGGTCCATACGAACAGCGGCATTTTCATCAGGTCCATGCCGGGCGCGCGCATGTTGAGGATGGTGGTGATGATGTTGATCGCACCCATGATCGAGGACGCGCCCATGATGTGCAGCGCGAAAATCGCCAGATCCATGCCGGGACCCATCTGCGTCGACAACGGCGCATACAACGTCCAGCCCGCGGCGGTTGCGCCGCCGGGAACGAAGAACGATCCAACCAGCAGGCATGCCGCCGGCGGCAGCAGCCAGAAGCTCCAGTTGTTCATGCGCGCGAACGCCATGTCCGGCGCGCCTATCATCATCGGGATCTGCCAGTTGGCGAAGCCGACGAACGCCGGCATGATCGCGCCGAACACCATGATCAGCCCGTGCATGGTGGTGAGCTCGTTAAAGAATTCGGGGCGCCAGAACTGCAGCCCGGGCTGGAACAGCTCGGCGCGGATGCCTATCGCGAGCACCCCGCCCACCATCAGCATGGTGAAGCTGAACCACAGATAGAGCGTGCCGATGTCCTTATGATTGGTGGTTGTGATCCAGCGCATGATCCCCCCGGGAGAGTGCGCGTGATCGCCGTGGGCCTGATCGTGTGCGTGAGCTGCGTACATGGCCGTTCTCCTGGACCCCGCGTTATTTCCGCAAAGCCTTGACTTCGTCGGGCAAGATCGCGTCCCCGGTCTTGTTGCTCCAGCTGTTGCGCGTATAGGTGATGACCGCCGCGATTTCGACGTCCGAGAGCTGCTTGAAGGGCATCATCGCGGTCTGCTTGCCGTCCTTCACCACACCGCCGAGCACGGTGTCGATCTGGACTTCCTTCAGTCCCGTCACCACCTTCGACCCCGACAACGCCGGGAACACCGGAGGCGTGCCCAATCCGGTCGGCTGATGACACGCGACACAGTGCTGCGCGTACACCTTCTCGCCGCGCGCCTTCAGCTCGTCGAGCGTCCAGATCTTGCCCGGCGCATCGGCGACGGCGACCTTGGCCATCTTTTCCTGCCGATCCTTGACCCAAGCCTCGTACTTCGCGGGCTCGACCGCCTCGACCACAATCGGCATGTAACCGTGGTCCTTGCCGCATAACTCGGCGCACTGGCCGCGATAAGTGCCGGCCTTATCGGCCTTGAACCAGCTATCGCGCACGAAACCGGGGATCGCATCCTGTTTGACGCCCAGCGCTGGCACCCACCAGGCATGAATCACGTCGTTGGCGGTCGTGATGATGCGCACTTTCTTGCCGACCGGCACCACCACCGGGTTATCGACTTCGAGCAGGTAGTTCACGCCCTTGGGCGCGTTGCCGTCGAGCTGATCGCGCGGCGTGGCGAGGCTGCTGTAGAAGCTGATGCCCTCCTGCAGGTAGTCGTAGCCCCATTTCCACTGATAGCCCGTGGCTTTGATCGTCAGGTCGGGATTGGAAGTGTCCTTCATCGCAATGATGGTTTTGGTCGCCGGATACGCCATGCCGATCAGGATCAGGAACGGCACGATGGTCCACGCAATTTCGATCGTGGTGTTCTCGTGAAACTGCTGGGCTTTGTGGCCGGCCGCCTTGCGGTGCATGATGATGGCGTAGAACATCACGCCGAACACCACCACGAAAATTACGCAGCAGATTACGAAAATCAGTGTATGCAGATCGTAGATCTGATGCGCGATGATGGATTGCGGCGTCTGCAAGTTGTAGCGGTCGGCGCTTGCCAGTGCCGGCGCGCACGCTGCGGCCGCCACCAAACGCTTGGTCCACCTACCCATCATGCGGTACTCCAAGAGCGCGTCACTTACTATTCCGGATCAACAGCTGGTTCTCTGATCACCTGCTGCGCAGTCATTCCCTGAACGCGCGGGCAAAAGCCAAGCGCTGCTTGCCGGTCAGGTGGCGGCACGAGCATGACTTCGCTGCCGTGCGAACGCAACGCACGCCAACTCCCGATATAATTTTAACACTGGTCGGATGGCATTTTGGTCCTGATTTTTATGGACTTTCCCGGTCTCCGGCGCTAAATTAAACGCCTGTCGGTGAAATCTTGAAGTCGGGGCCCGTTTCCAACCTAACCGAGTAGGGAGCGACAATGAGAGAAAGGCTCTATTTCATGCTGCCGGACTGCCAAAGCGCGCGCAGCATGCTCGACGAAATGCTGCTCGCGCGCATCGAAGAGCGTCACCTCCATTTTCTCGCCAAACGCGGCACGCTGCCCAATGATATGCCGGAGGCGAACGTGCTGCAGAAAACCGACATTGTGCACGGCGCTCAAATGGGCCTTGCCGTCGGCGGCGTCGCCGGCACGCTCGGTGGCGTGCTGGTGGTATTGGTGCCGCCGGGTGGAGTCCCGTTACAGCTGGTGACGATATTGATCACCGCGCTGCTCGGCGGGTTCTTCGGCGCTTGGGTAGCAAGCATGGTCGGCACCCAGGTGCCCAACTCCAAGCTCAAGGCGTTCCATGCCGACATCGCGCGCGGCAAGGTGCTGATGATGGTGGACGTCCCGTTTGGCAGAATCCAGGCTATACGCGAACAAGTTGCACAGCGTCACCCGGAAGCGGAGTTCGGCGGCATGGAACCGATCGTCATGGCGCTCCCGTAAGCGGCCTGGCTCGCAGGCAGCGTTGACAATGCCGCCGCGCAGGGCGCCACGGTGGAAGAGAAGGACACCCAGGCACAGAGCCTCGGCTACAAGCATGACGCGACGAAGGTGGACAAGGCCAAGTACGCGAAATATCAAACCGGACGGACCTGCGCGAACTGTACGTTGTATCAGGGCAAACCGGCCGACGCCTAGGGCGACTGTCCGATCTTCCCGGGTAAGCAGGTGGCCGGGAAGGGCTGGTGCTCGGCGTACGTGAAGAAGGCTTAACGGTCAGGTCGATCCGCCGGCTCAACAGCGGAAGAAAAAGGCGGCCTCGGCCGCCTTTTGATTTTGAAGAAGGCGCTAAAATCCCACCCGCAAGTGGAGCCGGCAGGAACGGGATCAGCCGTTTCACACTGGTTCCACCGACACCTCGAATCCCGCCCTGCAGGAAACATTTGGTTTTGTTCGGGTTATACCGGATACTTTGACCGCGCCACCACGTAGTCGGCGGCGGACTCAGGATTTCCTCATTGAGTAGTCATGAACAAAATATCTCTCAAATTCAGCATCATGATGACAACCGTCGCGCTCGCCGCAATACTTGCCGGAGTGTGGCTTGCTGCATCAGATCGGGAAAACGATTCGCGGGCCAGGTTGCTGCCGGATCGGGTGATGACATTGTTCCCTGTTCCGAAGCCACTGACGGCCTTTGCGCTAACCGATCATCAGAATCGGGTATTCGATCTTTCACGCCTGAAGGACAAATGGTCCTTTCTTTTTTTCGGCTTTACCCATTGCCCGGACATCTGTCCGACGACCCTGGCGATATTGGCCCGCGCGCGTGACAACATCGCCAAAAGTGTGGTCGGTGCCGAAGATGTCCAATTCGTCTTTATTTCAGTGGATCCAAATCGCGATACCGCTGGCAAGCTCAGGCAATACGTGGACTATTTTGATACGACCTTTCTCGGCGTGACGGGAAACGACGTGCAGATCGGTAACCTGGCTCGTCAGCTAGGCGCCGCGTATCAGGTTGCATTCGCACCGGGCATGGAAAACTATCCCGTCTATCACTCCACGGCGGTATTTCTGGTGGATCCGCGGGCCCGATATCATGCCATGTTCACGCCGCCCCTTGATGCGGAAACTATCAGCAGGCGTTTCAAAGTGCTGCGACAAATTGAAGGAGCTAAACCGACGTGAGATGGCGAAATCCGGTTTTTGCCGCCCTGATGTTGGCGCTGACCCTTATCGCCGCTGCGAGCGAAGAGGCCGGTGTTTCCGTACGCAATGCCTGGGTGCGGGAATCGCCGCCCGGCGTGGCCATGATGGCGGGGTACATGGCGTTGCAAAACAACACGTCACGATCACAAGTAATCGTGGCCGCGCACAGTTCCGACTTTGAGACCGTGATGATTCACCGCACGATCGTCAAGAACGGCATGGCGGGCATGGAACACGCGCCGCAAATCGAGCTTGCACCCAACGCGAGTTTGATTTTTGCGCCGGGAGGTTATCATCTGATGCTGATGAACCCGAAACGGACGCTGCGCGCCGGCAACTCGGTTGTCATCAACCTGGAATTCCGCGGCGGCCCTGTTTTACCCGTCGCCTTCGAGGTCCGCAAATAAAAACCGGCAAACGGCAGGACCGGTGATCTCTACGGCCCCCGGCGTGAATCGGCAAAACAGGAATCCAATCCTGCAATAAACGAAGCTTCGGGAGTATTACCGTTTCTGCCGCTTATTTCGACTGCGCTACCATGTAGTCGACCGCGGCCTTGACCTCGGCGTCGCTCAGCGCCGGGTTCCCGCCTTTGGCCGGCATCGCTCCCCCGCTCCCCTGTACCCCATTAACGGCGCTGGCGTAGAGAGTGTCGGCGCCCTTGGCGATGCGCTTGGCCCACTGGCCCTTATCACCCAGCTTCGGCGCGCCGGCGATACCGGCACCGTGGCAGGCGACACAGCCGGCCTGGTAGACCTGTTGTCCGTCGCGGGCGGGCGGCGGCGCGGTCACCGCGATTTTCACAGGCGCCTGCTGTGTTTTTGCCGGAGCGAGGTCGACCTGGCCGACGGGCTTGATCCGCTCGGCCACAGTTGAATTGGTGCCCAAAAGCGCACCGCGCTGCTGTTGGACTCGGGCGGGGATCTCGCGGTGATGGACCACAAGTACGAAAAAAAACAGCATCAGCACTATACCGATCCCGAGAATAATGGAAACGTTCATCGCGTTACGCTTTACAGTCATTGGCAGCTCTTGTAGTAAGGAACGGGGTTCGGCAGTCGATGGGCGCGCCGCAATTCGATCCGGCTACGCTAGAACAATCCCTTCACGAAAAACACGCTCCGCGTAAAGAAGGTGTAGTCCGCTTCAAGCGCCCCGATGCCCAAAAGTACCATCAACAACAGCGTCGGAACCAGAATCGCATACAACAAAGCCAGCCGCTCCCACATCATGTGCATGAACACAGCCACGATCAGCCCGGCCTTCAGCAACATGAATACGATGATCAAAAACCACCTGAGGTAGCCCTGAAAGTGGAAGTAGTCAACAAGATAAGACGCTGTGCTGAGAACAAACAGCAATGCCCAGATCTTGAGATAAATGCCGATCGGATGTTGTTGCCCTTCTGCGTGCGCGATGGAATGTTGTTGCCCTCCTGCGTGCGCCACGGGATGTTGCTGCCCTTCTGCGTGCGCCATGTTTTCCCTTACCAAAGATAGAAGACTGCGAAGATGAATACCCACACCAGATCGACGAAGTGCCAATACAGGCCCATGATTTCGACGATCTCGTATTTTCCCTTCCTGCCGGTCAGAAAGCCCGGCCTTTCGTGATCCAGATCCCCCCGCAGCACCTTGATCGCCACGATGATCAGGAATATCACGCCGATCGACACGTGGGTGCCATGGAAACCCGTGATCATGAAAAAGCTCGAGCCAAACTGGGCCGCGCCCATGGGATTGCCCCAGGGGCGTACCCCCTCTTCCACAATCAGCTTGGTCCACTCGAAGGCCTGCATCCCGACGAAGGTTGCTCCAAATGCCGCGGTGATCAGCAACAGGATAAAGGTCATCTTCCTATTTTTTTCATAACCGAATTTGACAGCCATCGCCATCGTCCCGCTGCTGCTGATCAGGATGAAGGTCATGATGGCGATCAGGATGAGGGGGATTTTCTCGCCGAACAGTGTCAACGCGAAAACCTCACTGGGGTTGGGCCAGGGCTCCGTGGCGGACATTCGCACCGTCATGTACGAGATCAAAAAAGAGCTGAAGATGAAGGTATCGCTGAGGAGGAAGATCCACATCATGGCCTTGCCCCAGGGGACATTCTTGAACGCCCTCTGGTCGGAGGACCAGTCGGCGACGATGCCTTGCATGCCCTCAGGCAGAGGTAGGGGTTCTCCTGGATTTGTCTGAATCGCTTGAGCTTGTGTCATGTCCCTGGCCCCGTTTACCTGATCCCGCAGAGCTTCAATAGAAGGTCCAAATTATTTCCCGTAAACAGCAGACCAAAAAGCACCAGCCAAACCAGCAGCAGGAAGTGCCAGTACGTGGTACAGAGTTCCACGCTCTGCCTGACCTTCCCCACGTCAAAATCGCCCCACACTCTGGCGACGGTCCTGCCCCAGGCCACCAAACCGCCCACCAGGTGCAGCCCGTGCACTCCCGTGATCAGATAAAAAAATGCGACGGCCGGATTCATTACGTCAAAATAAACCATCGTGGCGAGTTGCCGCCAGGCCAGGAACTGCCCAAACAGAAAAACCACGGTGAAAGCGCCGGCAGCAAGCAGGCCGACTCGCATGGCGTCCATCCGCCCCCGACGTACTGAATACTGCGCCCATTGCAAGGCGATGCTGCTCAATATCAGCACCAACGTATTCGCCCACAACAGGCTTACCTGGGGCGCGGGACGCCAGTCCTCGTACGCCATCCGGGTACCATATGCGGTAACCAAAAGGAAGAACAGGACCGCGACCACTGCAAGAAATACCCTCAAAGCGAGTCGCTTCGCCAGCGCAGAAGATGCGCCTCCCGCGTAAAGGTCATCGACCTTGCCCTGGGCCGTCACCCAAGGCTTGGCCATCAATTGATGAAACATAGTCACGTCGTTGGATTCCTGGCCGACTACGTCTTATTGCTGCTGAGGACGACGTCTCGCGGCGGGACGTTTTGCGGTATGAAGTCCTCTTTGGCACCCGGCACGCTGTAATCGTATGCCCAACGATAGACCACCGGTAACGTCTCGCCAAAGTTGCCGTGCTTCGGCGGAGTGTCGGCGGTTTGCCACTCCAGCGTGGTGGCGCTCCAGGGATTGCTCCCCGATGGCTTGCCTTTGAAATAACTCCAGACCAGGTTGTACAAAAATACTACCTGGACGACACCCACGATCAGCGCCGCGATGGTGATACTGGCGTTCAAGGCTTGCGCCGATTCGGGGATAAAGTTCGTGCCTCCAATTGCATAATACCGGCGCGGCACGCCCGCAAAGCCCAGGTAGTGCATGGGGTAATAGATGGCGTAGCTCCCGACGAAGGTGACCCAGAAGTGAAATTTGCCCAGGGTATCGTTCAGCATGCGCCCGGTGATCTTGGGGTACCAGTGGTAGATCGCCCCGAACACCACCAGGATGGGTGCAATGGCCATGACCATATGGAAGTGGGCGACCACAAACATGGTGTCGGAAAGCGGGACGTCCACGGTCACGTTACCGAGGAACAGGCCCGTTAACCCGCCGTTGATAAACGTGAAGATGAACCCGATGGCAAACAGCATCGGGACCGTGAGGTGGATGTTGCCGCGCCACAGCGTCAGCACCCAGTTGTAGACCTTGAGGGCCGTGGGGACGGCGATGATCAGCGTGGTGGTGGCGAAAAAGAAGCCGAAGTACGGGTTCATACCGCTGACGTACATGTGGTGCGCCCAGACGATGAAGCTCAAGCCGCCGATGGCCACAATCGCCCACACCATCATCCGATAGCCGAAGATATTTTTTCTGGCATGCACACTGATCAGGTCGGAGACGATGCCGAACGCCGGCAGGGCGACAATGTAGACCTCGGGATGGCCGAAGAACCAGAACAGGTGTTGAAACAACACCGGACTGCCTCCTGTGTAGTCAAGCTGTTGCCCCATCGAGACGATGGCGGGCATAAAGAAACTCGTGCCCAGTGTCACGTCCAACATCATCATGATGGCGCTGACGAACAGCGCGGGAAAGGCCAACAGCGCCAGGACGGTGGCGGTGAAAATGCCCCACACCGTCAGGGGCAGGCGCATCATCGTCATCCCCCGCGTGCGGGCCTGCAACACCGTCACCACATAATTCAAACCGCCCATGGTGAAGCCGATGATGAAGAAAGCCAGAGAAACGAGCATCAAAATAATGCCCCAGGTCGCCCCCGGAGTGCCCTGGAGGATCGCCTGGGGCGGGTACAAGGTCCAGCCGGCGCCCGTAGGCCCGCCCGGCACGAAGAAACTCGCGACCAGTAACAGCACGGCGGTCAGATAGACCCAGTAACTCACCATGTTGACATAGGGGAAAACCATATCGCGGGCGCCGACCATCAGCGGGATGAGGTAGTTGCCAAACCCTCCCAAGAACAGCGCGGTGAGCAGGTAGATGACCATGATCATGCCGTGCATGGTGACGAACTGAAGGTAGTTGCTGGGGTCGATAAAGGAGAAGCTGTTCGGGAAAGCCAGTTGCAGCCGCATCAACCACGACAGCACCAACGCCACCAACCCTATTCCGATGGCGGTGATCGCGTACTGAACGGCGATGACTTTCGCGTCCTGGCTCCAGATGTATTTCCCGATGAAAGTCTTCGGATGGTAGAGTTCCATCTCCTCGACTTCGGCAGGTCGGGCGAAATCCGATGCGTCATGCGCAACGTAATCCATCAAAATCTCCTCGTCACTACTGCTTCATTAATGCGCTATTCGCCTGAGTCTCATCAGCACGATAATATACGGCGCTCGAGCCGGCCGGTCATTTCAAGGTGCTGATGTAGGCAACGAGATCATCGACTGCCCGGTCGTCGGTCAGAATCGCGGCCATCAATGCCATCTGGCCTCCGTACATGTCTTGCGGATGGGCGCCGCGAATACCCTGCTTGAAATTTTTCAATTGAGTGACCAGATACCAATCACTCATACCCTTCAGCCCGGGGGCATTCATCGCCTGTATGCCGCGCCCATTAGCACCGTGGCAGACCGCACAGGTCGCATAGCGCGTTTGACCGTTATTCGCATTTCCCTTCACCGTGGCCGGGGCCGGATTATCCGGCAGCGTCCTGATATAAGCGCTGACATTATTGATGGCGGAGTCATCACCCAGCGTCGCCGCCATGGGCGCCATCATTTTACCGAAAACATCCTTGTCGTGTGCCCCCCGGACGCCTTGCTTGTAATACTTCAATTGCCGTTTCAGGTACCAGTCACCTTGCCCGCTCAGTTTCGGCGCATGCAGCGCAGCGTTACCCTCCGCCTGCACGCCATGACAGGCAGCACACACCGCATAGAGTGGCTTGCCTGCGGCAGCATCGCCGGCAGCCTGAGCCGAGGTTTGGGCGAACGTCGGATAGCTGCTTAACCACGTCTGAAACGCGCGCTCTTCTTCCACGATGAGTTTGCCGCGCATGGTGTAGTGTGCGATGCCGCATAATTCTTCGCAAAGGAGGTCGAAGTTCCCGGTCCGGGTGGGAATGAACCAGACATAGGTGACCAGACCCGGCACCAGATCCATCTTGACCCGGATCTGCGCCACCGAGAAATTATGCAGCACGTCTTTAGAGCGGAGCAGCACCTTGACTGGCTTGTCGATGGGGAGATGCAGCTCCGGACTTGTGATCAGGATGTCATCCTGTCCGTTGGGATCGTCGGGATTCATGCCAAACGGATTTTTATCGCTGACGTGCCGGGAATCGACCGTACCGAGCTTGCCGTCCTTCCCGGGGAACCGATAGCTCCAGTACCACTGCTGGCCCACGGCCTCAATCACCGTCGCATTTTCCGGGACGGTGACGAATTTCGCCCATACCGCCAAACCGGGGGCCAACATGGCGATGACGCCCACTGTGGTCAATCCGACAAGCCACGCCTCCAGTTTTTTGTTCTCGGGTTCGTAATCCGCCCGCTTTTCCTTCCGGTAACGGAAGCGTATCACGCAATAAGCCATAAACAAATTGACGGCGACGAAGACGACCCCCGTAACCCAGAACGTGAGGCTGATCGTGTCGTCGATCGTGCCCCAATTAGAGGCGATCGGCGTGAAGTACCACGGGCTCAGAAAGTGAAAAAGGACAGAGCCAACGATCAATATTATCAATACGATTGCTATGACCATACCGTATTACTCACTCTCTAACCTGAATGTCAGCCACGACCTTGTTTAAATAATGTATCGTGAACTTATTGTCAACCCGGACGACGACAGGGAGTTATTGCTGCGGGCCGTAAGTATATCCCGCTTGCCACCCCAGAATGTAGTCCAATGCACCGCCCCTGATCTCTATGCAAGCGCGCAAGCGTCAACAGCAAAAAACCGCGAGAAATTTAGCACACCCTGTACCTTCTAGGCAACCAGAAAGCCGAGCACAATCCTCAGAATTGCACACCGCTAAGCCAGCACGCACGTGGTTTTGCGGCGTTCAGATGAGATGGGACGAATCAAGCAGCGCGGCGATGCGTTGCGGATCCGGGGCCGCTGTGAACTCGATCTCGCCCAGCAGTGGCGCGGCCAGGCGCTCGGCCAGCGCTGTGACATTCTCCTCGGCAACCGCCATCGACGGGTCGATGCGATTGGCAATCCAGCCGGCAAGCCTGAGCCCCCGGGCGCGGATCGCCTGTGCTGTCAGCAAAGTGTGGTTGAGGCAACCCAGGCGCATGCCGACCACCAGCAGCACCGGAAGCCCAAGGTGCCGCGCGAGATCCGCGCTGTCTTCGCGCGCATTGAGCGGCACGCAGAAACCTCCCACCCCTTCCACCACGACAAACTCCGCAAGCGCCGCGAGTTTCCAGTAGGCGGCGAGTATCACTTCCAGTACGATCTCGACGCCACTGGCGCGGGCGGCGAGATGCGGCGCGGTCGCCGGCGCGAAGCAGTACGGATTCACATTCGTTTGAGGCGCGGCAACGTTACTCGCTGCCATGATCCGCACGACGTCATCGTTGACGAGCACGCCCTGCGCGTTGGCTTGCGCACCGGCCGCTACCGGCTTCATCCCCACGACGCGCCTGCCGGTCTCGGCGACGGCAAGAATCAGTGCGCACGCGACGAGCGTCTTGCCGACGCCCGTATCGGTGCCGGTAACGAAAACCCCGTGACGAGTGATGAGCGATGAGTGACGAGCGGACACCTAGGACCGTTTCTCCGCCCTGATGTCGATGACGGGACGGCCGGACGGTCCCTGGCGCGGCTGCGGTTTCCACGCGTGGCCATATACGATTTCAAACGTGGCCGGGAGCTTGCCCTCGCGCCGGAACGCTTCGTAACGCTGCACTACGGTCGCGAGGCCGCGCCTGCCGGATAGCCCTGCCGGCCGGCCGCGCATAAGATTGTGCGCGCCGATAGCCTTGAGATCCCGCATCAGGTCGCGCACTGCAGAGTAGGTGAGCGTGACCTGTTCCATGTCCATGACGGGGTCGGCGAAACCGCAATGCAAGAGCATGTCCCCCAGATCGTGCATGTCGATGAAGCGGTTGACGTGCACATGGCGGTCGGTCCCGTCATAGGCCGAGCGCAGTTCCTTCAGCGTGTCGGGGCCGAACGTGCTGAACATCAGCAATCCGCCCGGCGACAGCACCCGATACATCTCGCCGAAGGAACTCGCGGGATCATTCACCCACTGCAGCACGAGATTCGACCACACCAGGGCGCACGAGGCAGCGGCAACAGGCAGATGCTCGACATCTGCGCAAAGAGCGGTCGGCGCCGCGCGTCCCAACAGCCGCCGCCAGCGCGGCGTGCGCGCCCGTGCACGCTCGGCCATGTGCAGCGCAATATCCAACGCGATGATGCGCGCCGCGGGATAGCGTCGCGCGAGCGCCGCCAGCGCGTTGCCGGTACCGCAGCCGGCATCGAGAATCACGGCCGGGTCCTGCTTGACGAAATCCAGCCGTGCCAGCATGCGTTGGCACACCTCATTCTGCAGCACCGCGGCCGCATCATAGGTCGCCGCCGCCCGCTCGAAGGAACGCCGCAGCGCCCGCCGGTCGATGCGGAATGATTCATCCATGCAGGAAATCCGTCACGAGTTCGCTGACCCTCGGCAAGTCCGACAGGAATGGCGCGTGGGCCGCGCCCTGCACCAGTTCAAAGCTCGCGCCGGGAATGCCGCGGCCAACGTACCGGCCGGCCGCAGGTGGGATCAATCGATCGCGATCTCCATGAACCACCAGCGTCTGCTGCGGAATTTGCGCGAGTGCGTTGCGCAGGTCCGTGTCGCGCAGAATCCGCAGGCCGCTGCTCAGCGCCTCGATGCCAGGCCGCTCGCTGCGTGGCACGTGGCGCCGCAACTCTGACGCCACCCGCCGCGCATCTGCGTCACCGAGAACCTGCAGCGCGATGAAGCGCCCGATCGTACCCTCGTAATCGGCCGGCAAATCCCGTGCAAACGCCTCGAGCACATGCGCTTCCACGCCATGTGCCCAGTCGTCACGGCGCGCGAAGCAGGGCGTCGCTGCCAGCAGCGCCATGCGCACGATCTGCCGTGGCGCCGCTCGCGCCCATGCCATCGCAACGAGCGCGCCGAGCGACCATCCGACGACATGGCACGAACGCGGCGCATCGCGTGCAATCATTTCCACCAACGTCTGCAGGCAGTAGGGCGCGCACGATGGGCTCGCGCCGTATCCGGGCAAGTCGAGCGCATGCACACGGAAGCGCGCTGCCAGCGCCGTTGCAAGTCCGTGCAACACACCGGCGTTTACCCCCCAACCGTGCATCAACACCACATCGGGTCCACTTCCGGTGACGGCGCCGTTCAGATTCACTGTAATTCGGTCAGGGCGCCCGTCAACCTGCGCACCTCGTCTTCGCTGTGTGCGGCGGAAAGGGAAACGCGCAGCCGTGCCGTGCCCACGGGAACCGTCGGCGGCCGGATCGCCGGCACGAGCAGGCCGCGCTCGGCAAGTTTTCGTGATAGCGACACGGCGCCTGCGTTATCACCCACCACCAGGGGCTGGATCGCAGTCTGCGACTCAAGCAGTCGCCAGCCGGTGCGTGCGAGCCCCGCGCGCAGGATCGCGACGAGGCGTAACAGGTGTTTACGGCGCCAATCTTCCACGACCATCAGCTCAAGGCTCCGCAGAACTGCTCTCGCAAGCAAGGGGGGCATTGCCGTCGTGTAGACGTAAGTGCGGGCGCGCTGCACGCAAGTTTCGACCACTTCGCGCTCTCCGGCCACGAACGCGCCGAACACGCCAGCCGCCTTGCCCAGGGTGCCCATGTAGACGATCCGCGGCGAACTGACGCCGAAGTGCGAGAGCGTGCCGCGCCCGTCGTGACCCAGTACGCCGAATCCGTGCGCATCATCGAGCAGCAGCCAGGCATCATGGCGCTCGGCGAGCGCGACCAGTTCGGGAACCGGCGCGATGTCGCCGTCCATGCTGAAAACCGCATCGGTCACGATGAGCTTTCTTGTGGCGCGCGAGCGCGCGAGCATGCGATCGAGCGCAACCATGTCGCGGTGCGGGTAACGGCGAAACTCGGCGCGTGACAGGATGGCGGCGTCGTTCAACGATGCGTGGTTGAGGCGGTCGCCGAAAACCGCATCCCCGCGCCCGACGAGCGCCGTCACGGCGCCGATGTTCGCCATGTACCCGGTCGAAAACAGCAGGGCGCGCGGCAGCGCCACGTGGCGCGCGAGCGCGTGCTCGAGAACGTGGTGAGGCTCGCTGTGCCCGAGGATGAGGTGCGAGGCGCCGGCGCCGATCCCGTAGTCGGCCGCCGCAGCGCGCGCCGCTGAAATGATCTCCGGATGAGCAGCCAGGCCGAGATAGTCGTTGCTGCAAAACGCGACCGACTCCCGTCCATCCACCATGACGCGAGCCCCCTGCGGGCCCTGCAGGACACGCCGCGACCGACGGAGACCGCGCGTTTCAAGCCCGGCAAGTTCGGCGGCAAGCGATGCGAATGGCGTTGGGCGTTGAACGTTGAGCGTTGAGTTATCCACCGCCACTTCCGAAAGAGGTCACGGCGCCGCGCGCAGTCCCAGCTTTGCAAACAAGAGCTGGTCGTTCTCCATTTCGGGATTCCCCGTCGTAAGCAGCCGGTCGCCGTAGAAGATTGAATTCGCGCCGGCCAGAAAGCACAGCGCCTGGATCGCCTCCGGCATTTCCCGCCGCCCCGCCGAAAGCCGCACCCTCGCCTTGGGCATGGTGATACGCGCGCAGGCGACCGTTCGCACGAATTCGAACAGGTCAATCTTGGGCGTCCCGTGCAGCGGCGTGCCTTCGACCTGCACCAAGTTGTTGATCGGCACCGACTCCGGATAGGGATCCAGGTTCGCGAGCTGCGCGATCAGCGCGGCGCGTGCGCGTCGGGATTCGCCCATGCCCACGATGCCGCCGCAACAGACGTGGATGCCGGCAGCCCTGACGCGCGACAGGGTATCGATTCGATCCTGTTGCGTGCGCGTGGTGATGATCTCGCCGTAGAACTCGCGCGCGGTATCGATGTTGTGGTTGTAGTAATCGAGTCCTGCGTCCTTCAGCTGCTCGGCCTGTCCTTCCTTCAGCAGGCCGAGCGTGGCGCATGTCTCCATGCCAAGTCCGCGCACCGCCCTGATCATCTCAATGACTTGCTCGAGCTCGCGTTGCCTGGGGCCGCGCCAGGCCGCTCCCATGCAGAACCGCGTTGCACCGCGTTCTTTCGCCGCAGCCGCGGCGGTGACAACCTGCTCGACAGTCAGCGTCTCCTCGCGATCGACACCCGTGTGATACCGTGCAGCCTGCGGGCAATACCCACAATCTTCCGGACAACCGCCGGTCTTGATCGACAGCAGCGTGGAGAGCTGCACCGCGTTGGGATCGAACACCTCCCGGTGCACCTGTTGAGCGCGAAAGATCAAATCGTTGAATGGCGTTGCGAACAGCGACTCTACCGCGTCCACGCTCCAGCGATTGTTGGGCGCTCCTGAAAGGTCAGCGGGGAGCGCATGCTGTTCGTTAGTGGATGCATGATTCCCCATATCCAAGCCCCAGGTTCCGGAAAAATTCATTGTGATTAGCGGGTTGGATCATCGGTTATCGGCCGGGCGTTGTCAAATTCTGAAGGACATGAATTGAACAGCTGCGCGTTTTTTGTGCACGACTGGATCTCGCAGCGCTGCCTGCTATGCGGCGCGCGATCCGGAACGCGGACAGTCTGCGGAGCCTGTGAATCCGGGCTTCCGCGTCTGGTGGGTTCGCTGTGCCGTCAATGTGCGACACCCATTCCCACCCCGGACGGAACGATATGCGGGGCGTGTCTCACCACGCCACCAAGATTCGACCGCTTGATTGCCCCCTACGCCTACGTTTTTCCCGTCGATGCATTGATCCGCGCGCTGAAATACGGGGGGAGGCTTGTCGTGGCCCGGTTCCTGGCGAGCGCTCTGGTACCTTTGATCGACGAGGGGGTGGACTTGCTCGTCCCCATGCCGCTGTCGGACACGCGCTTACGTGAACGCGGTTTCAATCAGGCACATGAAATCTCCCGTCACGTGAGCCGTGCAACGGGGGTCAAGACTGAAACCCGCCTGTGCCGGCGTGTCCGGAATACGGTGCCGCAAGCGATGCTGCCGTGGAAAGCACGTGCGCAAAGCGTGCGCGGTGCCTTCGTGTGCGATGTCGACCTGCGTGGCGCGCGTGTCGCGGTGCTCGACGACGTCGTCACCACCGGCGCGACGTTAAACGAGGTGAGCCGGGTGCTCAAACGCGCCGGTGCCTCGACTGTCACCTGCTGGAGCGCTGCGCGCACGCTCAAGCACGCGATCAGGCCTGGCGGCGCCGGCCCGGCAAACCTGCGTGTTTCCAGCAAGGCGTGATCCCCGATGCTTGACATCGTGCTCTATGAACCCGAGATCCCGCCCAATACCGGAAACATCATTCGACTCGCGGCCAACACCGGTGCCGGACTGCATTTGGTAAGACCTCTCGGCTTCTCGCTACGCGACAAGCAGTTGCAGCGCGCCAGGCTGGATTACCAGGCGCTGGGTGGAGTCACCCTCCACGCTGACTGGCGTGCCTGCTGCAGGTTCTTCGGCGGTCGCCGCATGTTTGCCGTCAGCACCAAAGCCAAGCGACGCTATGATTCCATCGACTTTCATGCAAGGGATGTCTTGGTTTTCGGCCCTGAAACCCGTGGCCTGCCTGCAGAAGTGATGGCTCACTTTGAGCTGGAATTCCAGATCTGCATTCCCATGCGTTCTGACAGCCGCAGTTTGAATCTTTCAAACGCTGTCGCAGTGGTGTTGTACGAAGCGTGGCGGCAGCACGATTTTTCTCTTAGAAGAGTTTGATCTTATGTGGTTTGGGGATTTCGCGCCGTGCGTCCAAGCCTGTGCTGTCGCGCGTGATAGGGGTGCGCGTCAGGGCGGCCTGGCGAATGAGAATTCGCCGCGGGCGCCAACCACCGACGCTTGAAGGCCACTGGCGTGGGGTGAACCGGTTCAAACCCAACGACTTTGCGCTGCTGTGGCGCAGGGGCCAAGCGGGGCAGGCGGGTCAGCTAGTCTCGGGCTTGGGCTCGCGCTCCAGCAGTGCGTTCACGGCTATCGCCGGCGGCACGCCGTCAAAGAGCACGCCGTAAACCGCTTGGGTAATCGGCATATCGACCGCGAATTCGCGCGCGATGCGGGTGACTTCCCGCGCCGTATACACGCCTTCCGCGACGTGTCCGAGTTCCGACAGAACGGCATCCAGCCGCACTCCGCGGGAGAGCGCCAGTCCGACGCGACGGTTGCGCGACAGGTCGCCGGTGCAGGTGAGGATCAGGTCGCCGATACCCGCCAGCCCCATGAAGGTCTCGATCCGTCCGCCCATACGTACGCCCAGACGCGTCATCTCTGCCAGGCCGCGGGTCATCAATGCGGCGCGCGCATTGAACCCGAGCGCGAGCCCGTCGCAGATGCCGGTTGCAATCGCCATCACGTTCTTCACCGCGCCTGCGACTTCGACTCCCACCACGTCGTCGCTGGAATACACGCGCAACCGGGGGCCATGCAGCTCATCAACGACCCGCTGCGCCAGGCCGGAATCTGACGTTGCCAGGGTCAGCGCTGTGGGCAACCCCCGCGCCACCTCCACCGCAAAACTGGGTCCCGAAAGCACGCCGCACGGGACGGCGTGATCGAGTTCTTCCGCGCAAACTTCGTGGGGAAGCTTCGCGGAGTCCCGTTCGAACCCCTTGCACAGCCATACCGCCGGCGCAGCGCAAGACGCTCTGCGCAAACTCTGCAGAGTGTGTCGAAGCCCGCCCGTTGTCGTCGCGAGCAGCACTACATCGCAGTCGCTAACGGCGGTCGCAATTTCGGATTCCAACCTGACAGTCGCCGGCAGGGAAAAACCGGGCAGATAGCGCGGATTGGTACGCGAATCGCGCATCGCCGCGCACTGCGCGGCGTCGCGCGCCCACAAGGTGATGTCATGGCGCGCGGCGAGACCAATGCTGATCGCGGTACCCCAGGCGCCGGCGCCAAGTACTGCGATTCTCATCCGAATGATGAATGATGAATGATGAATGATGAATGTCGCATCAGCACGTACCGCCTTCCGATCGTTTCATCATTCTGCATTCCGCATTCAGCATTGCATATCACGCGCCCCACACCTGCGCGGCCTTGACAAAACCGGACTGGCCATCGCGGTGGCGTACGCGCAACCAGCCGCCGGCTGCAGCCTCGACGAAATCCAGAATCACGTTTTGCTGTGCCTGGAACACGACCTGGGATTTGTCGTCGGCACTTTCGTGGACCTGTGCGAGGGCGACGTTGACCATGACGGTGCGCCTGTCGGTGAGCAGTTTGCTCTCGATCCAGGTCAGTTCGCCGCCGGCGTCGCGCACCTTGACCCATCCCTCGACCACCACCACGACCTCGACCGGGTAACCGCGGCCGACCACGTAGAGCTTCTTCCCCTTGACCGACGGCGCGTCGTAAAGGATCGCGACAGGCTCGGCGACCGAGCGGAAATCGAGCGCGAACGCCGGAGCGATCGCTGCAACGGCAAGAACAGCCCCCGTCACTGCAAATTGCGTGCGAGACATCGCCGCGACTAATGGGTCGGCGCCGGCGCCGCCTGTGCCTGCTGGAGCTGCTCCATGCGCTGCTGATACACCGCCTCGAAACTCATGTGACTCAGCACCACCGGTGGAAAGCCCGCGCGCATCACCGCGCCCGCGACGACTTCGCGGGCATAGGGCAACAGCGTATTCGGGCACAGGATGCCGAGCACCGGACCCAGCTCGTGCTGCGGCACGTTGCGGATCTGGAATACGCCCGCCTGCGCGGCCTCCACCAGGAACATTGTGCGCTCGCCCACCTTGGCGGTCACGGTTACCGTCAACACCACTTCGAACAAGCCTTCTTGTTCGAGTGCACGTGCTTCGTCATGAATGCGCACGTCGATCTGCGGCGCCTCGCGCTCCAGGAAAACCTGCGGCGCCCCCGGCACCTCGAGCGACATGTCCTTCAAGTAAAGCTTTTCGATGCCGAAAACCGGCGCGCTCTGTTCGCTCATGTTTTTTCCCGCATCCGTTTCTCGTGGCAGCTCACCCGCCGCCTTGCAGCAATCCGTCGAGCTCCCCCGCGTCGTCCAGTGCGGCGAGTTCGTCGTAACCACCGACGTGGATCGCTCCGACATAGATCTGGGGCACCGTGCGCTGGCCGGTAAGCTCGACCATTTCCACACGCCGGGCAGGCTCGAGATCCACCCGGATCTTTTCGATTGCGGCCACCCCTCTCGCCTGCAGCAGCCGCTCCGCCATTTGGCAATACGGGCACGTCCCCGTGCAGTACATCCTCACCGGCGCCGTCATTTCTCAAGCGGCATGCTGGCCTGCTGCCACGCCGCGATGCCGCCACGCAACGTAAAGACCTCGCCAAAGCCCTGCTTCTGCAGGAGCACCCCGGCCCGTACCGAGCGGCTGCCGGTGCCGCAACTCACCACGATCGGCCGGGACTTGAAGCGTTCGAGTTCCTTGATCCGGTCATTGAGTTGCTCTTCGGGAACATTGCGGGCATTCGTGATATGCCCGGCGGCGTACTCCGCCGCCCCGCGCACGTCGATAACGACCGCGTCGCGCCGGTTGATGAGCTGCACCGCCTCGAGCGCGCTCACGTCCTTGCCGGTGCGCAGCGCGCGGCCGAAAAGCGGCCAGATCAACATCATGCCGGTCACCACCGCGGCGCCAAACAGCATGAGGTGATAGGGATTCTTCTGCAAGAATGCGATGAACTGCGCCAACCCGTACTCCTGGATCTGTCGTGGCCCTGCGATGCCGCCGCCGCGAAGCAACTGGAAACGATGGATTCTAACAGAGCAGCGCGCCGTACGACCGCGCGGCGAGTGCTGCGCCGCACGCAGTTATGCGTCAGCAATGCCGCAAAACACTTCACGCATCATTCCGATCAAGGTCAGCGTCCGCTCATCACCGACGCGGTAATAAACACGATTGGCTTCCTTGCGCGTGCGCAACACGCCTTTTTCGCGCAGAATTGCCAGATGCTGCGAGATGTTGCTCTGTGAGGTTCCGACGCAGTCCACGATCTCCTGCACGCTTACCTCCTGGTTGCCCAGTATGCACAGGATTTTCAGGCGCAACGGATGCGCCATCGCTTTCAGGGCGCGCGCCGCCTGCTCGATATGATCTTCGCGTTCCAGCAAGGTGGCGCGCAGCGCCATGACATCACTCATGGATTGACTCCAGGCGGTAGCAGCGATATTAGAATATACTGAATTATACATAGCACGCCCGGGCCAAGACAAATAACTCTGGAAAATCATGAAAGTAACACCCGTTCTCCTGATCATACTCGATGGTTTCGGGCACCGCGAGGACTGCGAATTCAACGCCATTTGCCAGGCACGCAAGCCGCACTGGAACTTACTCTGCAACACCTGCCCGCACACCACCATCGATGCTTCCGAGAAATGGGTCGGGCTGCCGCGCGAACAAATGGGCAACTCCGAAGTCGGACACATGAATATCGGCGCCGGCCGCGTGGTCTATCAGGACTACACGAGGATCGAGCACGCGATGGAGACGGGCGAGTTCCGTCGTAACCCGGTACTGGGTCAAGCCGTGGAAATCGCGCGCGCCGGCGGGCGGACGCTGCATATCCTGGGACTCCTGTCCCCGGGCGGCGTGCACAGCCACGAGTCGCAGATACACGCTCTGCTGGATGTCGCAGCCGAGGCCGGCGCAAGAACCTGCGTGCATGCCTTCCTCGATGGGCGCGACACTCCGCCGCGCAGCGCCGAAGCGTCTCTTGCCGCGCTCACGGCCAAGTGCGCAGCACTCAAAACGGCGCGCATCGCCTCGATCTGCGGCCGCTATTACGCCATGGATCGCGATCAGCGCTGGGACCGCATTCGGCTGGCCTACGACCTTGTCACGCAGGGCAAGTCGGATTTCCGCGCCGTCGACGCGGTAACAGGCTTGCGCGCCGCATACGCCCGTGGCGAATCTGATGAGTTCGTCAAGGCCACCGCGATCGTGCCCGCCGGCAGCGAGCCCGTCGAGATGAACGATGGCGACACCGCGGTATTCATGAACTTCCGTGCCGACCGCGCCCGGCAGCTTACGCTTGCCCTGACGGCGGAAGGGTTCACGCATTTCGTGCCGAGCAGCACCCCACGGCTCGGCTATTACTGCACGCTCACCCGATACGGCGACGATTTTGCCCGCATCCCGGCAGCTTTCCCCCCGCAAAACGTGCGGAACGGTTTTGGCGAGTACCTATCCGAGCTTGGCCTGCGACAGTTGCGCATCGCCGAGACCGAGAAGTACGCCCACGTCACGTATTTCTTCAACGGCGGCGTCGAGACGCCCTACCCCGGCGAGGAGCGCATCCTGGTGCCTTCGCCTAAGGTGGCGACCTACGACCTGAAACCGGAGATGAGCGCCTACGAAGTGACCGACAAGCTGGTTGACGCCATCAGGAGCCGGCGCTACGAGGCGATCATCTGCAACTATGCCAACGGCGACATGGTGGGGCATACGGGCAATCTTGCGGCCACCACGCACGCGATCGAAGTGCTCGACGAATGCATCGGCCGGGTGGTGCCCGCCATGCGCGAGACGGGCGGCGAAGTAGTGATCACCGCCGACCACGGCAACGCTGAAACCATGCTCGACGCCAGGACCGGCCAGGCGCATACCGCGCATACACTGAATCTCGTGCCCCTGCTGTATGTCGGGCGCAAGGCCCAAATTGAACGACGGGGTGCGCTGCAGGACGTGGCGCCGACCTTGCTCGCCATGATGGGGCTGCCCCAGCCCGCCGACATGACCGGTCGCATCCTCCTCAGATTCGTGTGAACCGGCGGCACATCCAGGCGGCATTGCTGGCGGTGCTGGCTGTGACGGCCGGCACCGCCCCTGCCGCCAGGACCGCCGCCGATGCACGGCAGGAACTGCGCGACCTGCGTGGGCGCATCGAGGCGCTACAGAAGCGGCTCGCCAGCGCGAAGGAATCGCACGGCGAGGCGACCGACGCGCTGAAGGACTCGGAGCGCGCCATCTCGGACGCCAACCGCGCCCTGCGCGAGCTTGCCCAGCAATCCAGCGATGTCAACCGCCGGCTGTCCGAACTGAATGCCGGGGCGCGCAAGGGCCGGACGACGCTCCAGGGGCAGCAGGCGCTCCTGTCACGGTTGCTGTTCCAGCAGTACACCGGCGCGCAGCCCGAGCCTTTACGGCTCATATTGAGCGGCGAAGATCCAAACCGGATCGCGCGCAACCTGCATTATCTGGGCTATGTATCGCGCGCGCGCGCGGCGCTCATACGTGACATCGACCGCAATCTGACGGGCATCAGGCAGGTCGCGCAGGAAGCCGGGCAGCAGGCGCGAGAGCTCGCCGCAATTGCGGCCGAACAGACGGTGCAACGCAGGCGCCTGGAATCGGAGAAACGTTCGCGCGAACGGGTGTTGGCCGGGATCTCGAAGGACATCCAGCGGCAACGGCACGAAATCGGCACGTTGCGTCGTAACGAGGCACGCCTCACCCGACTGATCGAGCAGCTTGGGCGCATCATCGCGCGCCCGCGGGCGCGCACTGCCCCTCCCCGCATCCGCAACGAGCGGCTGCCGGAGCGCTCGGCCGAGGCGAGCCCGTTCGAGCGACTCAAGGGCCGGCT
>MEQT01000095.1 GCA_001770325.1 Betaproteobacteria bacterium RIFCSPLOWO2_02_64_14 | reverse complement strand
AGCGAGAATTTCAAGATCCTCGAGGCGCTCGCCGACAAGCTGGGGGCAGCGGTCGGCGCGTCACGGGCGGCGGTCGATTCGGGCTTCGTGCCCAACGACTACCAGGTTGGCCAGACCGGGAAGATCGTGGCGCCCGAGCTCTACATCGCGGTGGGGATTTCCGGCGCAATCCAGCATCTCGCGGGGATGAAGGACAGCAAGGTGATCGTCGCGATCAACAAGGACGCCGAAGCGCCGATTTTTTCGGTGGCGAGCTACTGGCTCGTCGAAGATCTGTTCAAGGCGGTGCCGGAACTCACGGCGAAGCTGTGAGGCGGTGAAGCGTGACTGGTACGGCGTGACTGGTGAGCCATGACTGGTGAAGCGTGCCGGGTACGGCGTGACCAGTGACCCGTGACCGAAGCACCGTAGGTTGGGGTGAGCAACGCGAACCCCAACACGGATGGCGTTGGGCATCGGCGGAAGTGCCTCAGCCCAACCTACGTACTCACCGAATTATCAGTCACGCACTATCAGTCACGCATCATCATCAGTCGCGCCTCATCAGTCACTGACCTAGCATGTCCAGCTATAACGCGCCGTTGAAGGACATGCAGTTCGTCATCCGCGACCTGGTCGGTCTCGCGGAGATCTCGGCGCTTCCCGGTTTCGAGGAGGTCAATGCCGACCTGATCGATGCGGTGCTGGGCGAGGCCGCCAGGTTCGCGCGTGAGGTGCTCGACCCGCTTAACCGCAGCGGCGACAGGCAAGGCGCGCAACTCGCCGAAGGAAAAGTGTCCACGCCGGACGGCTTCGCGCAAGCGTACCGCCAGTTCGTCGACGCCGGCTGGAACGGCCTCGCCGGTCAGACCGCATACGGCGGGCAGGGACTGCCCCATCTTGCCGCCATTCCGGTGGCCGAGATGTGGAACAGCGCAAATCTTTCGTTCAGCCTGTGCCCGATGCTCACTTCGGGCGTGATGGAAGCGCTGAGGGCGCACGGGTCGCGCGACCAGCAGGCGCGCTGCCTCCCGCATCTCACGACCGGGCGGTGGACCGGAACCATGAATCTGACGGAGCCGCAGGCGGGTTCCGATCTTTCGGCGGTGCGCACGCGGGCAATGCGCGAAGGCGATCACTACCGCATCCAGGGCACCAAGATCTTCATCACGTGGGGCGAGCACGAGATGGCGGAGAACATCGTGCACCTGGTGCTCGCGCGCACGCCGGATGCACCCGAGGGTGTAAAGGGGATCTCGATGTTCATCGTGCCGAAATTCCTGTTGCAGGACGACGGCACGCCGGGCGAGCTGAACGACGTGAAATGCGTCTCGCTCGAACACAAGCTCGGCATCCACGCGAGCCCCACCTGCGTGATGTCATATGGCGAAGGCAAGGGCGCCATCGGCTACCTCGTGGGCGAGGAGAACCGCGGGCTCGAATACATGTTCACGATGATGAACCACGCGCGCCTCGGGGTGGGGGTGGAAGGCGTGGCGCTTGCCGAACGCGCCTACCAGCACGCGCTCGAGCACGCGAAAACCCGCGTCCAGGGCCGCGAAATCGGGCAAACGAGCGGCGACCGCGTGACCATCATTCATCATCCCGATGTGCGGCGGATGCTGATGTCGATGCGCTCCCGGATCGAGGCGATGCGCGCGCTCGCCTGCTTCGCCGCGGCGGCGCTCGACAAGGCGCGCCATCATCCGGTGGATGCGGAACGCCGGCGCAGCCAGGCGTTGATCGACCTGCTCACCCCGATCGTCAAGGGCTGGTGCACCGAGCAGGCGATCGAAATTGCTTCCACCGGCATCCAGATACACGGGGGCATGGGGTTCGTCGAGGAAACCGGCGCCGCGCAGTACCTGCGCGATGCGCGTATCACGACGATCTACGAGGGCACCACCGGCATCCAGGCAGCGGATCTCGTCGGCCGCAAGGTGGCGCTCGAGAAGGGCGCGACCGTGTTTGCCGTCATTTCGCAAATGCGCGCGGTCGATGCGGATCTTGCCAAGACGGAAGCCGCCGGATTGGCCTCGATTCGTGCCAGCCTCAAGGACGCTGTCGATGCGCTGGAGGCGGCGACGCGCTGGGTGATCGAGACGTTTCAGCGGGATCCGAGGGCTGCCGCCGCCGTCTCGGTTCCCTATCTGATGCTGTTCGGCACCGTGGCGGGCGGCTGGATGACGGCGCGCGCGGCCTTGGTCGCTCACGCCGCGTTGTCCGATCCCGCTTCGGACCAGGCGTTCATGAAAGCAAAGCTTGCGACCGCACGCTTTTACGCGGAGCACGAATTGCCGCGCGCCATCGCTCTCGCACGCGAGGTCACCGGCGGCGCCGGGAGCGTGCTCGCGCTCACCGAGTCGCAGTTCTAACCCTCGAACTTTTGAACGAGACGTCATGGACGCCCGTCCGTCCGGTCGGGGACGGCGCTCGCTTATTGAGAATTACCAAGCCGGGCGACGGTCCGGTTTCGCTCGATGCCCCCTCTCCCTTGTAATGGACACATGCCCGACTCATAATCCTCAGGAAATTGCCGCACCCTGTCCGGCAATTTCCTAACAGAATGGAGTGCCATGAAGATCACGCACGTTCAAACACAGATCGTAAGACTGCCCGCCGACGAACCGCTCGCAAACGGCCCCGCCTCTCCCGGTACGCGCGACGTGGTGATCCTGACGTTGGGCACGGATGCCGGCGTTGAAGGCATAGGCCTCACCTTTTTCGGCGCGGCGCTGACCGGCGCGTTGAAGGCCGCGGTGGATGCGCTCGGCGCGCTCACGGTGGGCGAGGACCCGTTGGCAATCGAGGCCATTGTCGGCAAGCTGCGCGCCGCGGCGATCGGTTCCGGTCCGGGCGGCATCTTCACGCTCGCGCTCTCGCCGATCGACATCGCATTGTGGGACATCAAGGGCAAGGTCTATAACCAGCCGGTGGCGAAGCTGGCCGGCGGCTTCCGCAGCCGCGTGCCGACCTACGCCAGCGGCGCTCTGATGCGCACGTTGACCCTGGACCAATTGCTCAAGGCAGGTCCCACGCTCGTCGGCAAGGGCTTCCACCAGATGAAGACCCAGTTGGCGCTGCCCGGCGAGACGTCGCCCGCGAAGGAGATCGACCGCATCCACCGCCTGCGCGAAGCGATTGGGCCGGACATCGATCTCATGTGCGACATCAACCAGCGCTGGAGCGTGCACCAGGCGATCGACATCGGCAAGCGCATCGAGGACGTGAACCTTTTCTGGCTCGAGGATGTGACGACGCACGACGACTACGAAGGGATTGCCCGCGTGACCGCTGCGTTGAGGACGCCCATCGCGGGCGGAGAATACGGCTACGGAGCCGTGCCGTTCCGCCACATGCTGGAAGCACGCTCGGTCGATATCGTGATGATCGACATGCTGCGCGCCGGCGGTATCTCACAGTGGCTCAAGATTGCGGGTATGGCGGAAGCCTTCAACCTGCCGGTGGTGAATCACGTCTGCCCGGAGGTATCGGTGCATCTCGTCGCGGCGATCCCGAACGGCCTCACGGTCGAGTACATGCCGTGGTCGCTGAAACTTTTCGAGGAAGTGCCGCTGCCGGTCAAGGGCCACCTCACGGTGCCGGACAAGCCGGGCCTAGGATTGAAGTTCAATCGCGACGTACTCAAACGCTACGGCGCGGGGGCGTAACCATGCGTGCAGAAGTGCATTGATTAACCACCCAATCAAGCATACTGCGTAAATTAAGTGCATCTTCTAAATTTATGACTTTCGATAAATGACTGTAACTCTGCACTGCACCTGATAGACCTGCAAATACACCATACACAACAATAGGTTGCTTACAACTGGCGGCTGAGTATGCCAGGCTGAAAATCAACCATTGTCTGGCTGATTTTCAGCCATTATCGGGTCGTCCTGCCGCTCCCAGTTCTGCCCGGTAGGTCGCACGGGTTGCTCTGACGGCGCCATAAGCGGGGAACGCTCCAACGCATTGGGCGCAGCGTCTACGCGTGGCGGCGTACGCCTTCCCTGCCCATGATCCACGCGGGGATGAGGGCAAAGGTGAACACGATGGCGGAGATGAGAAAGCTGTCGCGGAAGCCCATGGTGTAGGCCTGGGCGTAGATCACCTTGCCGAGGTAGTGCAGCGCGCCGGCCGATTGCAGGTCCTCGGGGACGCCGCCGCGGGCGAGGATGCCCTCCAGCGTGCGCAGCAGTTCGAGGGTGGCGCTGTTGCCGGAGGTCTGCAGCGAGGTCAGCGTGTCGCTGTGGAAAAACGTGCGCCGGTCCAGTATCACCGACAATGTATTGACGCCGAACGCGCCGCCCATCTGGCGCGCGAAGTTGATCATGCCGGCCCCTTGCCCGAGAAGCTCGGGCTGCAATGCGCGCAATGCGGCCACGTTGAGAGCAGGCTTGATCAGCCCGAAGCCGACGCGCGAAAGGATGACGCACCACGCGATGGCCCAGAACGACATGTTGGCGTCCACGCGGGCGAGCCAGAACGAGGACGCTGCGAGAAAGAGGATCCCCGCAATGATCATCCCGCGCGCGGGGATCCGGTCGCTGAGATATCCCCCGATGGGCATGACGACCCCCATGATGAGCCCCGCCGGCATCAGGAGGAGTCCCGCCGCGAGCGGCGTGTAGTGCTGCACGGTCTGCACGAAGAGGGGCACGAGGTAGGTCGAGCCGAAGAGCGCCACGCCCAGGATGAAAGCTACCGCGGCGGCCGAGGTAAACTGCACGCTCGTGAAGACGCGCAGGTTCACGAGGGGATGCGCGATCGTGAGTTCCCATATCAGGAAAGCGACGGCTCCCGCGGCGGTCATGGCAAACAGTGCGAGAATGTAATCGGAGTGCCAGCCCTCGCGCTGGCCGTTGGAAAGCCCCGTGAGGAAGCACGCGACCGAGGCGGCGAGCAGCGCGAACCCGGTCCAGTCGAACTCCGAGCGCTCGCCCGCGTCCTCGCGCTCCGGCAGAAAGAGGTTTCCCAGCAGCATGCCGCTCGCGCTGACCGGCATGGCGATGTAGAAGATGTAGCGCCAGTTGAAGGAATCGATCATGATCCCGCCGAGCGTGGGCCCGAGCGCCGGCCCGAGTATCACGCTCATGCCGAAGAGTCCCATCGCGGTCCCGCGCTGCTCCGGAGGAAAAACGCGAAAGAGCGTGTACATCGAGAGCGGCTGAAGGATGCCCGCGATCGTTCCCTGGACGACGCGGCAGATGATGAGCACGTTCTCGTTGGGACTGAGTCCCGCGACGAAGAGCGCCGTGACGAACACCGCGAGGGCGCCGATAAACGTCTTGCGCTGGCCGAAGCTGCGCATGAGCCACGCATTGAGCAGCATGCCGACCGTCATCCCCGCCAGCGCCCCGGTGGAGAGCCATTGTGCGCGGTCCTGCCCGATGCCGAACGCGCCCATGATGTCGGGGATCGCAACGTTGACGGTGGTGGTCGTCAGCATCGCGGAGACCGTGCCGAGCATCACCGTGCCGGTCGCGAACCAGCGGTAACGCGGGCCGTAGCGCGCGAGCAGTACGTCAGTCGTTTCTGACGCCAATGTACACTTCCACCATCATCCCCGGGCGCAGTTGAGGGTTTTTCTCCGCGAGCAGGATGCGAATCGGCAGGCGCTGGGTGATCTTGGTGAAATTGCCGCTGGGGTTGGGGTCCGGCAGCAACGCGAACTTGCTGGTGGCCGCCTGGCCGATGCTCGAGATCTTGCCCTCGAAGACCTTGCCCGGATAGGCGTCGACGTGAATTTCCGCCTTCATCCCCGGCTTGAGCAGGCCGACGGTCGTTTCCTTGACGTTGGCGTCCACCCAGATGTCGTTCGGATCGTGGAACATCATGAGGCGCTGGCCCGGCGACACGTGCTCGCCCTTGCGCACGAACGTCATGACCACCCGGCCATCCTCCGCGGCCGTGATGGTGCGGTCGGCAATGTCCACCTCTTGCCGCCGGATCTCGGCGCGGATCTCGTTAGCCTGGTTCGCGAGCACGAGGATCTGGCGTTCGATCACCTTCAACTGGCGCCGGCTGCCGCCGGCGGCGGACAGCGTGCCGCGTACCGCCGCGACTTCCGAGACCGCTTTGCGGTGGCGCTCCTGCACCTCCTTGTAGGTGGTACGCGCGCGCTCCAGCGCCTGCGGCGAGAGCCATTTCGCGTCCGCCAGCTCCTGCGCGCGCTTCAGATCGTCACGCGCCTGCTTCACCTGCGTGTCGACGGCGGCGACTTCCGCTTCAGCCGCCGCAAGCCGGTTCGTCTCGCTCTGGAATTTGCCGAGCGTCTCCTGGTCGACCTGCCCGCCCTGCGCCTGAACCACCGCCATCTGGTTTTCGATCGCCTGCAACTTCGACTGGAGCACCTCTTTCTGCAGCCGCGAATCGCGATCATCCACCTGGGCCAGCAGCGCGCCCTTCTTCACCGCGTCGCCCTGGACGACCGGCAACTCGGTGATCCAGCCCGAGACCCGGCTCGAGATGGTGACGACCTCGCCGTCGATGCGCGCGTCGTCGATGTAGACGTGGGTCCAGCGCTGGTACAGCCAGTGGCCGCCCCATGCGGCAAACACCAACGCTAAGATGGCGACGACCCATATCTTTCGCTGGCCTGAAAGGCGCGCGCGCGGGCGCCACGGCCTTTCGCGGGTGGTGGTGGATGCACTGTCGGAGGGTCGTTCCATCGGAACCGTCATTCAGCCTTGATGCCTGCCGGGCGAACGGGATGACGGCCTCGTGGGCCGGCGTCCGGCATTCGCTCCGCGACACACGTGTCCGGCGCGCATGCGGAAGGACGCCGCCGATCCAACATCCACATTATGGAGCCATTACCCTTCATTTCTCCTCCCGACTTTACTGCATCATGGGCGTGGCTTCAATGGGAGGCGTGGAATCACGCTGATTTGGTGCCATGTGTCTCGCCCGCCGGCAACGCCATGACTCTGGATGGAAGTCCACAAAATGGCATCGCGGCGGAGAGCGTCTTGAGGTAAGCTTGCGCGCGGCGCGGCCGGCATGCGCCATTCCCTGAGACATCTGCGAGGAGAATACGGTTCACCATGAGCAACATCGACCTGCACACCCATGTGATCCCGCCGACCGTGGTCGAGGCCATGCGGCGCGATCCGCAGCGCTTCAGCACCAAGGTGATCGAACGCGACGGCGAGCTGTACATGGAACGCCGCGGCAACATCATCGAGATGAACCGCGAGTTCTACGATATCGACGCCAAGATCGCGGCGATGGATCGCATGCGCATCGACATTTCGGCGATCTCGGTGGCGCCGCCGACCTACTTTTACGCGCTCTCCCCGGAAGCAGGGCTCGCCGCCTCGCGCATGAGCAACGACGGCATCGCGCAGATGGTGGCGAAGCATCCCGCACGGCTGCGCGGCATGGCGACGCTTCCGATGCAGGATCCCGATGCGGCGATCACGGAACTGGAGCGCGTCGTGAAAGAGTACAAGTTCCGGGCGGTGGAGATGGGGACCTCGATCGAGGGCGAGCAGCTCGCCGCCGCGAAATTCCGCCCGGTGCTGAAGACGATCGAGCAGTTGGGATGCTTCATCTTCACGCATCCCTACACCTGCGCGGCGAAGGGCGCGATGGACCAGTACGAAATGGCCAACACTGTCGGTTATCCGCTCGATTCGACGCTCATGGCCGCGCACCTGATGGCGAGCGGCGCGCTCGACGAACTGAAGCGGCTGCGCATCCTGATCCCGCACGGCGGCGGCTACGTGCCGTACCAGATCGGGCGGTTCGCGAATGCCCACAAGTGTCGGCCCGCGGCGAGCGTGCACACGAAGACCTCACCCTACGATTTGTTGCGGCGCTTTTATTTCGACGCGTTGACGCACGACGCGCGCTCGACGCGGCACCTCATCAACATGGCCGGCGCCGACCGTGTGGTGATCGGCACCGACAATCCGTTCAACATGGGCTATGACGATCCGCTCGGCATGCTCGATGCGACGCCGGGTCTCACGCCCGCGGAGCGCGACGCCATCCGGGGCGGTACCGCGCGCTCGCTGCTGGGTGAGGACTGATCTCAAAATCAAGAACGGGATTTGCCGCAGATAAACGCCGATTAACGCCCGCGTTCATCCGCGTTCATCTGCGGTTCCAGAAGTGATTCAGTTCCGCAATTTCGCGCTGGCCCGCGGCGCGCGCCGGCTGATCGAGGATGCGAGCCTCCAGATCCACACGGGCTGGCGCGTGGGCCTCACGGGCGCGAACGGCAGCGGGAAATCCAGCCTCTTTGCCGTGCTGCGCGGCGAGTGGCACGCCGACCTCGGCGAATGCGTGATGCCGTCCGCCTGGAAGATCGCATCGGTCGCGCAGGAGACGCCGGCGCTGGCGATGCCGGCGATCGAGTACGTCCTCGACGGTGACGCGGAGCTGCGTGCGACCGAGCGCGAATTGAGCGCGGCAGAGGCAGCGCACGACGGCGGCCACCGGATCGCCGAACTGCACGCGCGCCTGGATGAGATCGGCGGCTACAGTGCGCGCTCGCGCGCCGCGGCGCTGCTCGCAGGCTTGGGCTTCTCTGGCGCGGATTTCTCGCGGGCGGTCGCCGATTTCTCGGGCGGTTGGCGCATGCGGCTCAATCTGGCGCAGGCGCTGGTGAGCCGCTCCGATCTGCTGCTGCTCGATGAGCCCACCAACCACCTCGATCTCGACGCCGTGGTATGGCTGGAGAAATGGCTCGCCGGCTACCGCGGCACGCTCGTCGTCGTGTCACACGACCGCGATTTCCTCGACGGCTGCGTCACTCATATCGCGCACATCGGCAACCGCCGCCTGACGCTGTACACCGGCAACTACTCGGTGTTCGAGGAGAGCCGCGCCGCGCAGCTCGCGGTGCAGCAGGCCCTGTACCAGAAGCAGCAGCGCACCATCGCCCACTTCGAGAGTTTCATCTCGCGCTTTCGCGCCAAGGCCACCAAGGCGCGCCAGGCGCAAAGCCGGTTGAAGGCGCTCGACCGCATGGAACGCATCAGTGCCGCCCACGTCGACGCGCCGTTCGATTTCCATTTTTCCGAGCCGGCGCGCGCGCCCGATCCGCTGCTCGCGCTGGATGCGGTCACGGCCGGCTACGGGGAGCGGCCCGTGCTGCGCGGTCTTGCCTTGACGCTGCGGCCGGGCGCGCGCATCGGTCTGCTCGGACCCAACGGTGCGGGCAAATCGACCCTGGTGAGGGTTCTCGCCGGCGAGTTGAAACCGCTCGCGGGCCGCCGGGTGGAGGGCAGGGGACTCGCGATCGGCTACTTCGCGCAGCACCAACTCGAACAACTGCGCGCCGACGAATCGTCGCTTGCGCACCTCATGCGGCTGGATCCCGCAACCCGCGAGCAGGACCTGCGCGACTATCTGGGCGGGTTTGATTTCCGCGGTGCGATGGCCGATGCGCAGGTCGGAGCGTTCTCCGGAGGCGAGAAGTCGCGTCTCGTGCTCGCGCTTCTCGTGCGGCAACGGCCGAATCTGTTGCTCCTCGACGAGCCGACCAACCATCTGGACCTGGAAATGCGGCACGCTCTCACTGCGGCGCTGGCCGAATTCGAGGGCAGCATGGTGCTGGTCTCGCACGACCGTGCGCTGCTGCGGACGGTGTGCGACGCATTCATTCTCGTCGCGGATGGGCAGGTCGCGGAATTCGACGGCGATCTCGACGATTACCTCGCGTGGCTTGCGGCGCGGCGTGAGTCGGTGGTAACAGAGGAAGGTCAGGCCGCCGGCAGTGCGGACAAGGCAGCGCGCAAGGATGCGCGGGCGGCCGCGGCGCAGGAGCGCCATGCCAAGCTCTCGCGCCGCCGCCCCCTGCTCAGGGAAGCGCAGCGGCTGGAGGCCCAGCTTGCCGGATGGCAGGAGGAAAAGCGCAAACTCGACGAGAAACTTGTAAACCCGGCGTTCTATTCGAGCCCCGACATCGACCAGCTCAAGGGCGTAACGTCGCGCCAGCAGGAGGTGACGCGGCTGATCGATGAGGCAGAGCACCGCTGGCTCGAAGTGCACGCCGAACTGGAGAAAATCGGCGAAGTCTGAAAGAGCTCGTCATTGGTGATATCGCTTGCATGAACCGGAGACTCCTTGACGTAGAACAAACTGGCTTGCTGCGTTAGACGGTAGGGTGTCACTCGCCCGTCCGGGCTGACTGATTCGAGGTCAGGAAGCTGACACCGTGCAGAAAAGAATAGCCAGGATTCCCTTGACCCTGAAGGTCAATGGCGAGGCGCACCAGCTTTTGGTGCAGCCTCAGCAGACCCTCATGGGGGTGTTGCGTGACGATCTTGGCCTCACCGGCACCAAGCAGGGGTGCGATGATGGTACCTGCGGCACCTGCGTGGTCACCGTGAACGGCGCCATGGCTCGGGCCTGCCGTGTGCCCATCGATCGTGTGCAAGGCAAGGATGTTCTGACCATCGAGGGGCTGGGGACTCCCGAGCGACTTCATCCCCTGCAGGAGGCCTTCATCAAGGCGGGCGCCGTCCAGTGCGGTTTCTGCACGCCGGGAGCGATCATGGCGGCCAAGGCCCTGCTGGACCGCAATCCGGCCCCCACCCGGGCGCAGATCGTCAAGGCCCTGGGGAGCAATCTGTGCCGCTGCACCGGCTACGTGAGCATTCTGGAAGCGGTCGCCCGCGTAGCGGAGCCTGGCCGTGGCGTCCGGACCTCGGAGCCGCAAGTGCGGGAAGAGGCAGAACTGCTCGAGCCGGCCGATGCGCGAGACAAGGTGTTGGGAACTGCGCTCTACGCAGCCGATCTCACGATGCCCGGCATGCTCCATGGAGCGGTGCTCCGGAGCCCTCACCCGCACGCCGAGATCGTCCACATCGATGATCGTGAGGCCCGAGCCCTGCCGGGTGTGGCGGCCGTAGTAACGGCCCGGGACGTGCCCGGACTCAATCGTTTCGGGCGTGCCATCAAGGATCAGCGCGTGCTGGCTGACGGTCGGGTGCGCCAGATCGGGGATGCGGTGGCTGCCGTTGCCGCGACATCGCCTGAGGCAGCGGCCCTGGCGCTCTCGCTGATTCGCGTGAGCTACCGGCCTCTTCCGGCAATCCTGGATCCCGCCGAGGCTCTGAAGGAGGGTGCTCCTCTTATCCACGACAGTGGCAACCTGCTGGACAACAAAGAAATCCACTGGGGCGATGTGGAAGCAGGTCTGGCCCAGGCAGACCTGGTGGTGGATGAGACGTACACCACGCCCTTTTGCGAGCACGCCTACCTGGAGCCGGAGTCGGCCCTGGCGTACTGCGACGATGAAGGGCGGGTGGTGGTGCGATCGGCCACCCAGCATTCTCACCTCCACCGCAGGGCAGTGGCCGAGACCATGGGCCTGCCATTGGAGCGGGTGCGCATTTTGCCCACCGTGGTGGGCGGCGCCTTCGGCGCAAAGACCGATGTCTCCTGCGAGTGTGTTGTGGCGCTTCTCGCCTTGAAGACGGGCCAGCCAGTAAAGATTGTCTATAGCCGCGCCGAGTCGTTCGCCTCCACCACCAAGAGGCACCCTTTTCGCATGCGCTGCCGGACGGGCGTGACCCGGGATGGTCGGCTCACCGCCCTCGCCGCGGATCTACTGGCTGATACGGGGGCCTATGCGTCGGCGGGTCCCGGAATCATGGTGCGGGCCTTTGTGTCGCTCGTGGGCCCCTATCAGTTTCCCAATGTGTTGATCCATGGGCGAGTGGTGTACACCAACAACACCCTGGCCGGCGCCATGCGAGGCTACGGCGCCACCCAAGCGGCTTTCGCCATCGAGTCTCAGATGGACATCATGGCCGCGAAGCTCGGCATCGACCCCTTGGAGTTCCGCTTGATGAACCGTCGCAGGTCGAGTGCTGCCGAGGCAACGCCTCAGGACGTGGAGCAGGAGGCGGCCTACCGGGAAACCGTTGAGGTTGTCCGTCCCTATTATGAGGAGGCGTTGCGGACACGGCAGGCCAGCGCTCCGCGCGATGGCCGGTGGCGTCGCGGGGTGGGAATCGCCTCCATGCGATATGGCATCGGGTACGCCAACCGGATATCGCCAGAGGCGACCCTGGAGCTGGAAAGCGATGGTCGTGTCCGGCTTTTCACCGGGGCCATGGACATGGGCCAGGGCACCGACACCGCGTTAGGACTTATCGCCGCTGGAGAGCTCGCGTTGCCGCTGAAATCGGTGGCGGTGGTGAGCGGTGACACCGCTGTCACGCCCGATACCGGCGCCTCCTCGGGCAGCAGGGTGATCTATACCGATGGCAACGCGGTGAAGGAGGCGGCGGTGCGGCTCAGGGAGGCCATCCTCTCCACGGCGTCCGAGCTGTTGGAAATATCCTACGAGAAACTCGAATTGAGGGACGGGCGGGTGACCCCACGGAAGGAGACCGGCATCTCTGGCCCGGCAGTTTCCCTGGCGGAGGTAGCGAAGGCCAGGCTTTCGGCCGGGGTCTCCCTGCGGTTCAAGGGAGCCTTCCATCCCATCCCGATGCGCGACTCACTGAGCGGGAGCCCGAGCCCGTATCTGGTGCATGTGTCCGCCACCCACATGGCGGAGGTGGAAGTCGACATGGAACAGGGGGCGGTGCGGGTGCTTCGGGTAGTGGCTGCCCACGATGTGGGACGCGTTATCTATGCTCAGGGGCTGAAAGGACAGATAGAGGGCGCCGTGTCCATGGGGATGGGGTTCGCCCTCAAGGAGGAATTCCATCCCGGCGAGACGATGGGCTTCAAGCAGTACCGCATCCCCACCACGCGGGAAACCCCTGAAATCGTCCCGCTGATGGTTGAGATGGTGGACCCCTCGGCAAGCCTCGGCGCCAAGGGCGTGGCGGAGTGTGCGACGGTGGCTGTCGCCCCCGCCATCGTCAACGCCATCGCCGACGCCACGGGAACGCGAATCCACCATCTCCCCGCTACGCCCCCTCGTCTGCTGGCCCTGATATCTGAATCATCAACGAGGGGATCGAGTCACTGAAACCAGTCGCCCTGGCGCCGCCCACACGCCGCGCTCAATGGCGCGGCTGCCGTCAAACGCCAGGTAGCTCTGCGCGCCATAGTGCGGCAGCGGCCGCAGCAAGGCTGTGAGCGAATCAGCGTCACGCGTGGAAATCACGGCGATTGGCACGCCGATGAGCGCGCCGCCGTTCTCGTCGCGGACAGTCCACACCTGAGCTGAACCAACGCCGGCAAGGTTTGCGGGGCGGCCCGGAAGTTTCAGCATTGACAGTACGGCATCGACCTCCCGGTGCCGTCCGATGATGAGTAATGGATCGGGACCGCGCACGGCTTCGATATGGTTGACCTCTTTCGCCGGCGCTTCGAAGAAACGTTGAGCGAGTGCTTGTGCCGCAAGCCGCACATCCGCGTCGGACGACACCACCGCCAGGCGCGGCGCGCGGGCGACGATCCACTGGCGCAGGATCGGGGGCAGTTGTTCACGCGCGAGCGTGCGCCACAGGCGCAGTTCCGGATCGAGGCGCACGCTGTCGGGAACGGCATCGACCGCGAGTGCAACGGTCTCGCGCGCGTGCGATATGTCCAGCCAGCGCATCTCCGAGCGCTTCCCGGTCACGAGTTCCACGGGCACTCGCAGAGCGTAGGCGGGCTCGCCCTGGCTGAACTCCAGCACGAGGCGCGTGGCGCCGCCCTGGGCGTTCGCGCGCGCGGTAACGACAGCGAGACGGGGTGCGCCGGGACGATCAAGCCATTGCGTGAAGAAAGTCCGTAGCGGGCGGCCTGAGGACTCCTCGAACGCGCGCCGCAGATCGTCCCACGACGCTACGCGAAATCGATGCCGGTTCCAGAACGCACGGATCCCGCGTTCGAAAGCCTCGTCGCCGATCAGGTCGCGCAGCATGACAAACACCATAGCGGACTTCCCGTATCCGAGCGCCGCGTCGGCGCCGTGCGTGCGCGAGCGAAACGCCGCGAGCGGCCGGTCGGCTGCGGCGGGCACCGCGGCGAAGTCCCGCAGCCAGGCGAGGCGCATTTCACGCGCCGCCGCATCCGACTCCCGCGCGCGATAGAAATAATCGGCCATGAAGGTGGTGAGCCCTTCGCTCCAGTTTCCTCTGGCGTAATCGGGATAAACGCCGTTGCCCCACCAGTTGTGCAGCACTTCGTGGCCGAGCGAGGTGGCGCGGATGAACGGGAGCTTCAGCACCCGCGAGCCGATATAGGTCAGCGTCGGCATGCCGAAGCCGGTGGGCAGGGGACTCGCCACCACCGAGAACTCCGTGAATGGATAGGCGCCGATCAAGTCCGAATAAAGTTCGAGGTAGCGGCGGCTGTCATCGAGGTAGGCATCGGCCAGCGCGTCGAGATCACGCTCGAAGTAAGTGCGCAGCCGCAGCGGCTCCGCATCGCGGCGTTTCACGATTCGTTCGCGTACCACATAAGGGCCCGCCATGAGATCGATGCCGTCCGCCGGTTGCTCGAAACTGAACGTTGCGACGTAACGCTCCCCGCTTTCGCGCGGTACCGCCTCGGCGAGCAGGCGCCCGGGGACGAGCCCGCGCTGATCGTGCGGGAGCGACAGCCTCACCCGGTAGCTGAACAGGTTGGCCGGGCGCGGATACCAGCCGGCGCCCGCGGGCAGGAAGGTGCCCTCGCGCGCAGCCATCGGCGGCATCGCGCTGAGTACCTGTCGATGATCGAGAGTGCGGTCGAGGCGCGGCAGAGCGCCGCTATATTCAACGCGCAGCACGGTGCCCGGCCTTGCGTCGATGCGCCATGCCTGCATGTCGCCCGTGCGCCGCGCAGGCACAGCGGGCGTCGCCACGCCATCCGCTGATGCCGAGCCGATGGAAAGGGCGTGGTGAAGGATGAAACGGGATTCAGGTGCCGCCACCCATTTCGCCGTGGCGCGGAACTCGCGCGACTCCGGGTCGAGGGTCACGTCAAGGTCGAGATGGGCTGCGCGCGGCGGCGCGGCAAGGCAGCAAGTGCAAGAAATCACCACGGTACATAGCGCGCTAAGAATGCGTATCAAAATGACCGTCAACAGCCCCCCTCACCCTAACCCGGCCCCCTCGCCCGCAATGCGGGCTCTCCCCCGTGATCGGGGGCGAGGGGATTCATTTTGTTACACGCCTTAAGCCGCCGCAGTGCGTTCATTGCTGCGGCGGGAATTTGATCACCAGATCGAGCGTCTCCTCTCCTCGCCTGACCTGCAGCGGCAGCCACGTGCCGGCGGGCTGCAGCCGCACTGCCGCAACCACGTTGCCTGCGCGCGTCACCGGCGCGCCTGCAAGAGAGACGATGCGGTCGCCGCGCCGCAGGCCGCTGCTCTCCGCGAGACTCGCGGCGGTCACCTCTGCTAACCGCACGCCGCCCTCGACCTCCTCGAGCCGCACGCCGAGCCGCGGGGGTGGAGGTCTGCCGAGCGGAATCGGTGGAATCGCGAATACGGCGTCGGCGAGGCCCGGCTTGAGCGAAGCGCAATCGTGCCGCGGATCCACCGGCAGCAACGCGCCGACGTTACTTGCGCCGAGGTCGCGCAACTGATGCGGGACGCCGAAACCATCGCGCACGTGGCCGCCGCCGATGATGCCCACCACCAACGGGCGCTCGCCGGCCTGGCTGTTGGCAAGTTGGCGTGCGAGGGCTTCAGCCATGGCGCGGTCCCACGCCGTCTGGGCTTCGGTGAAGAACCGGAATTCAGCGGAATCCTTGCCAAGCTCCGTGGTCGACTTGCCTCCAATGCGGTCGTGATGCCTGAAAATTTCGAAGAGGTACTCCACGTAGGTGGCCGAGGGCCGCGCCGGCCGGGATACGCCTTCTCTTTGCGAGTCGGCGACGGCGTCCCAGCCGCTGCGTGTGATCGCCTCGGTCAGGCTGCGTTCGACGTTCAGCGCCACCATCGGAATCCGGTTCAGGCGCGCGAAGTGAAAGAGCGGCAGGTAAAGCTCGGCCGGGAACCGCCAGACCTTGGCCCATTCACTTTGCTCGAGAAACTGCTGCACGGTGAGTTCACCGGCAACCCATCGATCGAGCACCGGCTGGGCGCGCCGCGGGAACGATTCGAAGCCGATGATCATGCGCGGGCGCAACTGGAATAGCGCCGCCAGCGTCTGCAACTGCCATTGATGGTGGGACGGATCCTCGTGCTGCTCGCCGAGGAGGACGATGTCGCGCCTGGCCATCTGGGCGAGCACGTCCGCGCCGGGTGCTGCGCGTGCAGAGCGGGTAGCGAGCGTGTACCAGCCGGGCGCGGCGATGCATGCTTGCGGGGCAGGCGCTTGCGCGCGTTTTTCCTGGCCGTGTGCCAGCATGGCGGCAGCCACCGTGACTGTCGCAATCGCGGCGAAAATACCGGCGAAGACTCGAATGTTCACGCCGCATAGATTACCCGATCGGCCGGAATCGGCTTGCCGCACGTCATTCACCCCCGCCGATGCTAGAACCTATCTCAATAATGGGCATCACGCGTCCATTATTGAGATAGGTTCTATACTGCGCGGAACCTTCTCGATCCAGGCCCTTCAAAGCATGGGGCATACGCCTCATGCGGAGCAGCAATCAATGAGAAACGTGTCGGCGATGATGCTCGCTGCCGTGCTGAGCGGCTCCGTTGCGCAGGCGGCCGGCGCGGCAACAAAGACGTTCCAGTCGGAACGGCATGCGTTTCGCATGGTCACGCTGGTCGAGGGCCTCGCGTATCCGTGGTCGCTCGCCTTCCTCCCCGACGGGCGCATGCTGGTGACCGAGCGGCCGGGGCGCCTGCGCGTGGTATCGAAAGACTTCAGGCTCGATCCACGGCCGGTCGAGGGCGTGCCGCAGGTGGCGGCCACTGGCCAGGGCGGCATGTTCGACGTAGTTCTGCACCCGAAGTATGCGGAGAACGGCTGGATCTACCTCGCGTACAACGGGCGCGGTGACGGAGGCCATGGCACGGAACTCGCGCGCGCGAAGCTCGACGGGCATCGCCTGACGCAGCCGCAGGTGTTGTTTCGCATGGAACCGAAATCATCGGGCGGACAGCACTTCGGCGGGCGCATCGTCTTCGACCGGGCAGGGCATGTTTTTCTGACGCTGGGCGACCGCGGCGACCGCGACCGCGCGCAACGGCTGGACGATCACGCCGGCTCGGTCATACGCCTGCACGACGATGGACGCGTGCCGGCGGACAATCCGTTCGTGAAAAAACCCGGCACCAAGTCCGAGAAATTCACGCTGGGCAACCGCAACATGCAGGGCGCGGCGCTGCATCCGAAGACCGGTGAGCTCTGGACCCACGAGCACGGGCCGCAGGGCGGGGATGAGATCAACGTCATCCGCTCCGGTCGCAACTACGGCTGGCCGGTCATCACCTACGGCGTCAACTACGGCATCGGCACCCGCATCGGCGAAGGCACGCACAAGACGGGTATGGAGCAGCCGCTCCACAAGTGGGTACCGTCGATCGCGCCCTCGGGCATGGCTTTCTACGACGGGGACAGGTTTCCGAACTGGCGCGGCAATCTCCTGGTCGGCGCGCTGCGCGACGAAATGCTGGTGCGCCTCGAATTGGATGGCGAGAAGGTCACGAAGGAAGAACGGCTGATCCGGGACGCCATCGGCCGCATCCGCGACGTGCGCGTCGGCCCGGATGGCTACGTGTACCTGCTCACCGACGACAGGAACGGCGTGCTCGCGCGGCTGGAGCCGGTCAAGTGACTAATCCAGCTTGAAATTCGTCTCCTTGACGAGCTTGGCGTAGCGGCCGGTCTCGGCAGTCATCCATTTACGAGTGTCCGCCGGACTGTTGGCGATCGGTACCGTGCCCTGCGATCCGAGCTTTTCTATGATGTCCGGCAGCGCGAGAACACGGACGAACTCGCCATTGACCTTCGCCACGATCTCGGGCGCCACGCGCGCGGGTGCGACCACGCCCTGCCACGACCCCGTAACGAATCCCGCGAGGCCCGGACCTTCGCCTACGGTCGGGGTGTCGGGTAGCGAGGGTATGCGTTTTTCGCTCGAGACGGCGATCAGCTTCAGCCGCTTGTTCTTTACATGCGGGATCGTCTGCAGCATGCCGAGGAAGAAGACATCGCCCTCGCCCGACATGACCATCCGCGATGAGTCCGCGCCCCCGCGCGTGCCGATGTACGCCCACGTGATACCGGTGCGTTGCGCGAACAGCAAGCCCGCAAAGTGAGGTGCGCCACCCAGCCCGGTGGGGAAATTGAGCTTGCCGGGATTGGCTTTCGCCAAGGCGATCAGGTCGCGCGTGGTCTTCACCGGCACGATCGGGTGCGTAGTGAGCAGGTGCGGCGAGTACGACACCGTGGTGACCGGCGTGAAGTCGCGCAGGATGTCGAACGGAAGCTTGTAGACGTTCGGGGCGATCGACAGATTGCCGATGTCCGTGAGCAGGTAGGTATAACCATCCGCCGGAGCGCGCGCGACGAATTCCGCGCCGATGTTCCCGTTCGCGCCCGAGCGGTTCTCGACGATGACCGACTGGCCCCAGTTTTCTGTGATCTTGACCCCGATCATGCGCGAGAGGATATCCGAGGTGCCACCGGGCGGGTACGGAACGATGATGCGCAGCGGTTTATTGGGGAACGATGCTGCGGGCGCCTGGGCGAGAGCGGTTCCGGTACAAAGTGCGGCGGTACAGGCGATAGCAAGTTTCGAGGCAACGAGTTTCACGATCATTTCTCCTCTACGGCGGGTGAGCCAGAATACCCGAATTGCATAAAAGCCGCAACGGTCGGGCAGGCGGCTACCATCGCCGGCGAAAGGGGAGCCGCCCGCGCCAGTACTGGATCATCAGCCAGCCGCCGAGCATGCCGCCGAGATGCGCGAAGTGCGCGACGCCTGCCTGCGTGCCGGTGACACCGAAGTAGAGCTCGATCAGGCCGTAGACGATCACGAACAACCACGCCGGCATCGGGATCGGCGGAAAGATCAGCATCACGGTGCGCCTCGGGAAGTACATTCCATAAGCGAGCAGCAGGCCGAACACTCCGCCGGATGCGCCCACCGTGGGATAGGCCGGCCCACTGCCGAGGGCCGACACCGTCAGCTGCGCGCCCGCCGCGACCAGGACACACACGAAGTAATACAGGAGGTAGCGTCGTCCCCCGAAAACACGCTCGATTTCCGAGCCGAACATGTAGAGCGCCAGCATGTTGAAGAAGATGTGAAACAGGCTTCCGTGCAGGAAACTGTAGGTCACGACCTGCCACGGGAGGAATCCTGTCTGGCTGTCGAATGTGCCCCCGCCGAAGGGCCATAGCCCGAACCAGCGTACCAGCGCCGTATCCGTGGCCAACTGCAGCAGGAAAACGCCGACGTTGGTGACAAGAAGGGCGCGGGTGATGGGCGGAAGGTTCGGGAACATGGTGTCGGTGGCCGCAATGCGCGACCGTGCAAGCATACCAGCGGCGCGCGAGGCCGTCGCGGCTCAGGCGAGAACCGGCGGCAGCTCTTTCATCAGCTTCGCGCGCTCGCTCGTGGCGGCGCCGTTCAGGGCGAAGCCCAGGAGCTTCCCTGCGGCGTCCACAAACAGCGACTTGACGCTGTCGGCAGCGGTTTCGACGCGCCACTCACCGACAGCCGCGGGCGCTGGCGGGGATACGATCGTCGGGCACGCCGGCGTTTTCACGAGGACCGGCATGGCGGGGTAGGAAACCGCGGTACGGTTTCCGGCGAGCGTTGCCCCCAGCGCGCGCGCCGCATGCATGATGGGCATGACGAAAGGCAGCACCAGGCCCTCGATTTCTGCACAGTCGCCCAGCGCATACACATCGGGGGCGCTCGTTTCCAGGTGGCGGTTCACCATGATGCCGCGTGCCGTCGCAAGCCCGGCGGCGCGCGCCAATTCCAGTTCCGGCTTGAGGCCAATTGCCGAGAGCACGATGTCGGCGTGGATGATGCTGCCATCACCGAGCGCTACGCGATACGCGCCGGAGTCGCGATCCACGGTTTTGACGCCGGTGCCGAAGTGCCAGACGACGCCCAGCGCAGCGAGTTTCTCCTGGAGCAGCGCGCCCCCGGCGGGCGGCAGCAGGCGCGGCAGCGGTTGCCCGGCGATGTCCACCACTTCGACCTCGTAGCCGCTCGCCGCGAGGTCGTTGGCGAATTCGCAGCCGATCAATCCAGCCCCGATCACGGCAACCCGCTGCTTGCCGTCGATGGCACTGCGAAAGCGCGCATAGTCGTCGAGGCTGTTGACCGTCATCACGGCGCCGGCCCCATCCCCGCCGATCGGGACACGGATCTGTGCGGCGCCAAACGCAAGCACGAGCTTCGAGCAGGCGAGGGTTTCCTCACCGATGCTCACCCGGTGCGCGGCGGTGTCGATGGCCGTGACGCGGGTGCGCACGCGTACAGTGGCCGGCAGTTGCTGCGCCATCTGTTCGGCGGAGTTGAGCGGAATCGCCGCCGGGGCCTGCCGTTTCGTGAGCGCATTCGACAGCATGGGCTTGGAATAGAACTCGCCCCCGTCGGCGGTCACGATCGTGAGCGGCGCATGCTTGTCGAGCTTGCGCAGTTCTCTCGCGACGTTGTAGCCGGCGAGCCCGCTGCCGATGATGACGATGGGGTCTATGGATCCGGTCC
>MEQT01000094.1:967-7995 GCA_001770325.1 Betaproteobacteria bacterium RIFCSPLOWO2_02_64_14 | reverse complement strand
GCGCGAGCCGCCACAGCCGTTCCTGAATGTCGCGTTTGCCGAGCCCCGCCTCGTGCAGCGACTGGGCGTGGTTGACCCCGAGCAGCAGCAGCACGCCGTCGCCGCCGCCGTACATGGGTGGCATGTTGGTTGCGATCTGGCGCAGGATCTCGTCGGGGCCGACACCTTCGCCGCCGGAAATGTTGCAGAAGTTCGACGCCTTGAACACCGTCACCGTGCTGTCATCGCGCTTGAAGCCGCGGTCGACGTGAAACGGCGTCCACGGATTCTCTTCTTCGTTTTCGGCGCAGATATAGGAATAGCGCAGCGGCGAGCCGAAGCTCACCTTCGAGTACACGCCCGGCAGCGCGCCGCCGATGTTGTTGAGTATCAGCCGGATCGCGCGTCCGATCGTGGCGTTGGCGCGCCACCCCGGCCCGAGGCAGCCGGCGCCGCAGTTGATTTCGAGGCTCTTGCGCGCCGGGCCGTTCACCAGCAGGAACGGGCACATCGGGTTGGTGGTGACCTGCATCAGTTCCAGCGGGTAGTGAGGATCGGTGAGCCCTTCGACCGCGGCGATCAGCACCGGCATGTATTCCGGGCGGCAACCCGCCATCACCGCGTTCACCGCGATCGCCTCCACCGTCGCGCGGCCCTTGCGCGGCGGCAGCACGCCGATCAAGTCGTTACCCGCGTGCCCCGAGGCTGCGATGAAGCGCTGCACGGTGCCCGGCGATGCGGGAATGATGGGAAGCCCGTCGGTCCAGCCCGCGTCATAGGCGTGTTCGTACGCGCGCGCGAGCAGGTCTTCGACCGAGTCTGACTGGAGTTTGACTTCGGCTTGAGTCACGAATGCTCCTATACCGGGACGGCCGAGCGCACCACGCCCCGGGGATGAATCTGCTCGCGCGCAATGTCCTTGAGTTGCGCCTCGATCTCCGCCGGCGCGTGCGTCAAACCCGCGATCACGGTTGCGATCATGGCTTCGGCGCGGGTCCGGATCGCCGCTTCGTCGAGCTGGCGGATCGGATTCGGGGTTTCTGCGATCACGACGTACGGGCAACCCTGCGTCGCGGACATGCGCCGCGCGAAGCGGCTGAAGGTGTCGGTGGTGATCATCACCGTCGGAATGCCACGGGCCTCGAGGGCGGGCGTGACGTGGCTACACCACGTCGTGCAGGAGCCTCAGTCGCCGGTTGCGGTCAGCGCCACGTCGACGCGCTTTGCCATGTCGTCGAGCTTGCCACCCATCGCGTCGATGAGCTTGCCGGTCTTGAGCGGCAATTCGCGCATCGGCTGCTCCATGACGATCGCCTTGATGCGGTAACGCTCCTGGAGCAATTTGCCGAGCGCGGCGAGAATTTCGACCGCCGACGGGCGCCAGTTGGGCAGCAGACCCACCACCTTGCCGTCGAGCGTGGCGGGCCGGGGCGCAAGCGCGCTGCCCGCGGTCGATTCGTCGAGGTAAACGGGCAGGGGCGAGAGCATTGTCAGTTCGATGGAAGCCATTTGGGTGTCCTTATCAAGCCGCTGCAATGATAGGCGGCGGGTCGTCTTCGGGTCAAGGCAGGGACGGCGCTTTCAGAGTGCGTAAGGATGGCGTACGATGCTCGACCAAGCGGAAATCATCAGACAACAGGGGAGTACAACATGACTCAGCCGGCGGTGCGGCGCCAGAGCGAATGGGCGCCGCTTACCAGGGAGCAGTTTCGCGAGCGATTTTTCGCCCGTTTCTACGATCCGGCCTTTGACGAAGTGAAGGCCGAACTGGAAAAGGTGTTCGAAAAATCCTGGGACGGCTACCTCAATTACCGCAAGTCCCCGCGCAAACGCGCCGCGGGCCCCGGTTTTGCCGACCCGGCCATGCAGCTTCCGATCGAATGGCTCGAAGCGCGCGCCCGGATCGAAGCGGCAGAAAAACGCCAGCAGGATCCCGCTTCGCCGACCCGGATTCTGATCGTCAACGGCTCGACGCGCAGCGAGCATACCTGTCCCGGAGAGATTTCGAAGACGCGGCGCCTCGCGCAGCATGCGCAGAAGGCGATCGCGGCGCTTCCCGACCACGAGGTCGATTTTCTCGACGTCTCCACGCTCGCTGACGAGCCGTGGAAGGTGATCCACCCGTGCAAGGCGTGCGTTTCCACTTCGCAGGCGTTGTGCCACTGGCCGTGCTCGTGCTATCCCAATCACGCGCTCGGCCAGACCAACGACTGGATGGACGACATCTATCCGCGCTGGGTTGCGGCGCACGGCGTGTTCATCCTCTGCCCGGTGCACTGGTACCAGGCGCCGGCAAGCCTCAAGCTCATGATCGACCGGCTGGTGTGCGCCGACGGCGGCAATCCCGATCCGACCACCACGCGCGGCAAGGACCCCGCGCTCGCCAAGGAACTCGAATTGAAGGGCTGGCCGTACCCGAAACACCTCGCCGGCCGCGCCTTCGCGATCGTCGCGCACGGCGACGCAGCGGGACCCGAGAATCTGCGCCGCATGCTGGCGGACTGGTTGACTGACATCGGCATGATCCAGGCGGGTCCGCAGGCCGCGCTCGACACCTGGATCGGATGGTATCGCCCGTACGCGACGAGCCACGAGGACCTGGATGCCGACGAGGAAACGTTCGTTCAGGTGCAGAACGCCGCTTTGAGTCTCGCCAACATGGTCAAGCAGATACGAACCGGCGCGTATCAAGCTCCGCAGGCGGGGCTGCACAGCCCGCGCGAGAAGTGACCGGCACGCCGTAAGCGCAGAAGAGCGAAGCGGACCCGGTTTGCGATTTTCCGTCGTCGGACGGGCGTGCGGGTGTGGCTGATTGTCGCGCCGCGCTGCCCCCTTTTCAGGATTCCCGGAGTCGGTCAAAATACGCGTTCGTGAGCCACCCACACCGAGAGGAGCGTCCAACATGGCCCATACGATCGAACAGTTCGCGTCCGAGTGCCACCGCCTGCTCAAGACCGAGCCCGGCCCTGCCGGCCGCAGCAAGGTCGGCGCGTTGCTGCAGGAGGTGCTCAAGGATCAGGCGTTTGTCGCGAAGAACATCGACGACAGCACGCCCGAGCGCAAGATTCTCTACGAGGACCCCGAACTCGGCTTCTGCATACTCGCTCACTATTACAAGGGGGCGAAGGAGAGCTCGCCTCACGACCACGGCCCGTCGTGGGCGATCTACGGCCAGGCCTGGGGTGAGACGCAGATGAGCGATTTCGAACTGCTCGAGGCCGCGAGCACCGAAAATCCGGGCAAGGTGCGCAAGGTGCGGACTTACAAGCTTACGCCGGGCGTCGCCCACGTCTACAACGAAGGCGATCTGCATTCACCCAAGCGCGACGGGTCGACCAAGTTGATCCGCATCGAGGGGATCAACATGGAGAAGGTCAACCGGTTCAAGTTCCAGGCGGTCTAGTGTGCCGCGTCGTGAGTTTGTAGCAAAGGTAGGTTGGGCTGAACGCAGTGATGCCCAACACGGCACAAACGTCGATTGTTGGGGTTCACGTTGTTCACCCCAACCTACGATCTAACCTTCAGGTTACGTCAGTGCCAAAGGTTGGGGTGGGGGTGAGGGCGGGGCGGCGTCAATGATGTGCGCCTGAGGGAATGACCGGGAGCAATCCGCTGCGCAGGTTGCGCAGATGGCGCTGGCGCACCAGCGCCGTGGTGACGGCGACGAACAGGCCGAAGAGCACGATCACCGTGTAGATCGAGAAGTCGAGCCAGATCAGCAGCGCGTAGGTGCCGATCATGGCGAGTATCGAAAGATTCTCGTTGAAGTTCTGCACCGCGATCGAGTGGCCGGCGCCCATCAGTATATGGCCGCGATGCTGGAGCAGGGCGTTCATCGGCACCACGAAGAATCCCGCAAGACCGCCGATCAGGATCATCAGCGGAATGGCCACGGTCACGCTGGTGACGAAGTTCATGATGATGACGATGACGCCCATCGCGATCCCGACCGGCACGACATTGGCGGCGCGGTTGAGCGAAACGAATTTCGCCGCGATGCCCGCTCCCGCCGCGATACCCACCGCGCAAATGCCCTGCAGAATGGTTGCCTGCGACAGGCTGTAGCCGAGCGCGATCTCGGCCCACTTGATCACGATGAACTGCAGGGTCGCGCCCGCGCCCCAGAACAGCGTCGTGGTGGCGAGCGAAATCTGCCCCAGCTTGTCGCTCCACAGGAGCCTGACGCAGTGCGTGAATTCGTGAATCAGGAACAACGGGTTCTTGCTCGGCGGGCGATGGTCGACGCCGGTGTCGGGTATGTAGAGATTGAAGACCGCCGCGACCGCGTAGAACACGACGATGACCAGGATCGCCGCTTCGGGCCCGGAGTCGATGCCGGTCTCGATGCGGGGAATATCGAATGCGAGCAGCTGCTTCGATACCGCGTCGCTCACCAGCACGCCGCCCAGCAGCGTGCCGAGAATGATCGACGCAATCGTCAGTCCCTCAATCCAGCCATTGGCCACGACCAGCTTGTGATGCGGCAAGTACTCGGTGAGGATGCCGTACTTGGCCGGTGAATAGGCGGCGGCGCCGAGCCCGACGATGCCATAGGCGAGGAGCACCGGAACGTAGAACGGTTCGCCCGGTTCCGGCAGCCAGACGGTGAGAAACATCGCGAAGCATCCCGCGATCTTTATGAGATTGGTGATGAACATCACGCGGCCCTTGGGCATCGAGTCCGCGAAGGCGCCCACGAATGCCGCGAACACGACATAGGAAATCGTGAAGAAGAACTTGAGCATCGGCGTCATCCAGGCGGGCGCCACCATTTGCAGCAGCGCCGCGATCGCCGCGACCAGCAAGGCGTTGTCGGCGAGCGAAGAGAAGAACTGCGCCGCCATGATGGTGTAGAAGCCGAGGGGCATGTTGCGCGCGTTTGCCGCGAAAAGCAGTCTGGACCGAGGGTGCCGTGGGTGAGGGGCCGGCAGTCGAACCGGCGCTTTATACCACAGATCGCCGGGAGCCGCGGGTCATTACGGGCGCTTGCGGCGCGCTTGGGCGAGGTGCCGCAGCATCTTTTCCTGTTCGGCAAACGAGACCGGGCGTTCCGCCGCGTGAGACGCATCATCGCCGCTTCCGGTCGATCCGGCTTGCGGCTCGTCGGTGTAGTGACCGCGGAAGCCGCGCGGCGCGCCTTCGGTCTGGCTCATGTAAACCTGCATGCGCAGGCGCCTGTTGACGGCGGCCACCCGCGCATCGACCCGCGCCAGGTCGAACGCGGCGGCTATGACCAGGCCGAGTGCGATGAGACCGCCGGGGACGAGCCCGCCCGCGAGCGCGGCGGCGACACTCGATGCCGTGGCGAGCCGGAAGAGCCATGCGCCACGCCGGTCGTGCAGATAGTCGCGATGCAGCCCGAGGGGAAATGCGAGCAGGAGCGCGCAGGCAACCCCCCGCCGCCTGAGCAGGCGGGCGAGGCGCAGGTTCGCCTGCTGCAGGCCGCCGCCCCCCAGATCGAGTTCCTTCCATGCCTCGCGCATCGCTGCTACTACAGTCCGATGAAATGTGGTTGAATGCTAGCTCATTTTCTGCCCAAACAAATGGCTGACCGCAGACTTCAGGTTTTCTATACCGTGGCACGGCAACTGAGCTTCACCAAGGCGGCGGAACAGCTCTTCATGACGCAGCCGGCGGTGACGTTCCAGATCAAGCAGCTCGAAGAGCACTACAACACGCGGCTCTTCGAGCGCAGCCACGGGCGGATTGCATTGACGCCGGCCGGGCGCCTCGTCATGGAGTACGCGGAGCGCATCCTGGGTCTCAGCGAGGAACTCGAGACGCGGGTGGGTGAGCTCACCGGGGCGGTGAGCGGGCCCCTGCTGCTGGGCGCGAGCACCACCATCGCCGAAGTCATCCTGCCGCAGGTGCTGGGCGAGTTCAAGGCGCGCCATCCCCAGGTGCAGGCGTACATGACGGTCGGCAACTCGGAAACGATCGAGCATCGCGTGGCCGACCACACGCTCGATCTCGGGCTGATCGAATCGCCCTCGCACCTTCCCGGCCTGCATACCGAGATCTGCTGCGAGGACGAACTCGTGATGATCTGCGCGCCGAGTCATCGCCTTGCAGGGCAGCGCAGCGTCACCCCGGAGCAGATCGCGGCGGAACCGTACGTGAGCCGCGAGACCGGTTCCGGCACCCGGGAATTCGCGGACCAGTACTTCCGGCAATACAAGGTGGCCCCGGAGGATCTCAACATCATCATGGAACTCGGCAGCGGGGAAGCGATCAAGGGCGTGGTCGAGACCGGCGCCGGCGTGTCGATCTTGTCGCGCGCGCGGGTGGTGAAGGAGTTGAAGCTCGGCGCGCTGGTCGCGATACCGCTTGCGCCGCGGCTGATACGCACCTTTTCGTTCGTGCATCCGAAGGAAAAATTCCGCTCCAAGTTGCTGACCACGTTCGTGGAGTTCGCGAGCGCCCGGATGAAGCGGATCGCAGAGGCGGCATGAACCGCTTCCTGGTGGTGCAGCACACCTATTCGGAGTATCTCGGCGCGCTCGAGAAGCAGCTCGAGAACCGCGGCATCGGCTTCACTTACGTCCGCCCGTTTACCGGGCAGGCCGTGCCGGCGAGCGCGGTGAATCACGACGCGCTGTGGCTGCTGGGGGGCGCCTACCCGGTCACCGACCACGAGCATGGTCCGTGGCTCGATGACGAGCTGCGGCTGATCACGGCTTTTCGGCGCGCACGGCAACCGGTGGTCGGGTTCGGCTTCGGGGCGTTGCTCCTCGCGCAGGCGTTGGGAGGCGCGGCGCATGCCGAGCCTGCCCATCGCGCCTACTGGACAACAGCTCATGCGGACGGTGGCGGCGCGCCCGATCCCGTTGCCGCTGCGCTGGCGGGGCGCCGGGTGCTGGTAATGGTCGAGGGACGGGTCGAACTGCCATCCGACTTGACACCGCTCGCCGTGGACGACGCGGGCGACTGGATCGCATTTCGCAAGGACAATGCCTACGGCCTCCTGTGCCGCCCGGAATTGAAGCCCGGGATGATCGAGGACATGATCATGGAGGAGGGGCGCCCGCTGGCGGAGAACATCGGCGAGC
>MEQT01000094.1:0-958 GCA_001770325.1 Betaproteobacteria bacterium RIFCSPLOWO2_02_64_14 | reverse complement strand
CGAGCTGCTCGAGACTGCGCGTGCAGAGTGGCAGCAGACGCAGAAGACCACGGACGAAGTCCTTGCCGCCCTGGTGTCGGCGCTCGATCTCATGCGCGAGCGCCGCAGGATGCCGGTGTTCGCCCTGCAGGTGGTCAAAGAGCAATGATGAATGCGGAATGATGAATGATGAGTGAAACGCTTCCGAATGCGCTGGGAATTTTTGGGTGCGAGCTCGATGTACCGTGGGAACATTTGAGTCTCACGTTCCGCAATATTCATTCCGCACGTCGCATTCATCATTCATCATTCCGCATTCATCCTTGAACTTCCGTGCCCCGCCCCATCACTGCCACGATAGATCTCGATGCGCTGCGCCATAATCTCGCGGTGGTGCGGCGGCACGCGCCGCGCTCGCGGGTTCTGGCGGTCATCAAGGCGGACGCCTATGGACATGGCCTGTTGCGCGCGGCGCGGGCGTTGAAGGATGCGGACGGATTTGGCCTGGTCGAACTCGAAGCGGCGGTGCGTCTGCGCGAGGCGGGTTATTCGCAGCGCATCGTGCTGCTGGAGGGATTCTTCGAACCCGGCGATCTGCCGGTCATGATAGAGCACGGTCTGGCGGCAGTCGTGCACAGCCCGGAACAGCTGGGAATGCTGGAAGATTTCGGCGCAGCGGGTGCCCTCGACGTGCTGCTCAAGGTCAATACCGGCATGAACCGGCTGGGGTTCGCCCCGCAGGATGCGGCGGACGCGTTTGCCCGTCTGTCGCGCCTGGCGGGAGTCGGACCGCTCAGCCTGATGACGCATTTTGCCAGCGCGGACGAGGCGCGCGGCATCGCCTGGCAGGTGGATTCCTTTGAAGGCGCGGTGCGGGGGAGCGTGCGTGCGCGCTGCATCGCCAATTCGGCGGCGATCCTGCGCTATCCCGAAACGCACTTCGAGTGGGTGCGGCCCGGCATCATGCTCTATGGCTGCT
>MEQT01000093.1 GCA_001770325.1 Betaproteobacteria bacterium RIFCSPLOWO2_02_64_14 | reverse complement strand
GCTTGTCGGCCTGATCCAGCCGCGGATCCCTGACCTTGTGCTTCCCGAGCGGGACGCCCGTGATACCGACCAGAGCGACTTTCATGGCATATGATCTCTCTAACGGATTGGAGCCCTCACAGTGTAGCCTTAGCAGCTTACAATCGCCCGGATAACAAGGAGGATCGCGTTCCATGCCACTGCCAGCCGACACGGACGTCTCCAGTCCGAGGTACCTCAGAGACAAGTACGCCATCGTGGGGGTGGGCGAGACCACCTACACGCGCGGCTCCGGCATGACCACCCGGGCGCTCGGCACCTGGGCGGTGAAGAACGCCATCCTCGACGCCGGGCTTACGGCCGCCGACGTCGACGGCATGCTGTCCTACCAGTCGGGCGATTCCACCTTCGGGCCCTTCATCGCCGGCGATCTCGGCATCCGCCTCAACTTCTACATGGACGTGTTCGGCGGCGGCTCGTCGACGGAAGCGCTGATCGGCATCGCCATGGGCGTGATCGAGGCCGGCATGTGCAGGACCGTCGTTATCTTCCGCGCCATGAACGGCTACTCCCAGGTGCGTATCGGCGGCACCGGGGCGCGCTCGGCCGCGCCGATCACCGGCGACATGCTGCATTCCCGCGCCTACGGCTGGCAAAGCGCCGGGCAGACGTTCAGCTTCACCTTCATGCGCCACATGTACGATTACGGCACTACGCCGGCGCAGGTGGCGGCGGTGCGCGCCACGCACTCCGCGCATGCCTCCAACAACCCCAAGGCCTGCTACAAGGAGCGCGTTACGGTGGAGGACGTGCTGGCGAGCCGCATCATCTGCAAGCCGCTGCACCTGCTCGACTGCTGCGTGGAGACCGACAACGCCACGGCCATCATCGTAACGAGCGCCGACCGCGCGAAGGACTTGCGCCACCCGCGAGCGTTGATCCGTGCCATTGCAGGCCGCGTGTGCAAGCCGCGCGCCGATATGCACTATCAGACGGGGCCGATCTCGACGGTGGCCGGCAAGTACGCGCGCGAAATCCTGTGGCCCAACGCCGGCGTCGGCCCGCAGGATGTCGACGTCACCGGCTCCTACGACGCCTTCACCTTCACCGCCATGCTGCAGCTCGAGGACTACGGCTTCTGCAAGAAGGGCGAAGGCGGTGAGTACGTCAGCGACGGCACCATTCGGCTGGGCGGCAAGCGCCCCAACAACACCAGCGGCGGCCATCTGTGCGAGGGCTACACGCACGGCATGAGCATGGTGATCGAAAACGTGCGCCAGCTGCGCCACGACGTCGACGATAGCTGCCCCGTCGGCCCTGACGGCAAGCGCAGGCACACCTACGACTACAAGGAAGGCGGCTGCCGGCAGGTGAAGGACTGCGAGGTGAGCGCCAACCTCGGCTGGGCCAATCCGGGTACCGGGTCGGCCATGGTCATGCGGCGCGATTGAGAGGGGGAGACAAGACCATGTCCATCACAGCCGATTATCTCGGAATGGGTCTCAGGCTCGAGGACCTCGACGGCGAGAACGTCGCCTACTTCAAGCACTGCGCCGAGCACAGTTTTCACCTGCAGCAGTGCGACGGCTGCAAGCTGCTGCGCTATCCGCCCACCACCGCCTGCCCCTGGTGCATGAGCCGCGAGGCCAGATGGGTGCCCGTCGAGGGCAAGGGCGCGGTGCACTCCTACACGGAGGTGCATCACGCCATCCAGCCGGCGTTCAAGGCCCACACGCCCTACCTGATCCTGCTGGTCGATCTCGACACGCAGAAGGGCAAGCCCACCGCCGACGAAGCCCTGCGCGTGGTCGGCAACCTCGTCACGTCCGACGGCAAGCTGGCGCCACCCGACGTCGTCAAGACGGTCGGCATCGGCACTCGCGTGCGCATGGTGTTCTCCGACGCAGGCCCGGGCCTCTCGCTCCCGCAGTGGGCCATCGACGGGAGCGCCGCGCAGCCCGACAAGCCGTGGCGGTATCCGCAGGAGTGACGGTGGCCGCATCGCGTGAATGGGGTCAGGTCTTGCCTTTTGCTTCACCCGCAGCGGTCGGACGTCGAGGCAGGCTAGATCGCCAGGCAAAAGGCAAGACCTGACCCCGTACGCGCTTCCTTCGGGCGCATCGACGCGCGCACTAGCCAGCGTGGTCGTAGATGCCCTTGCCGTCGGTTCGATCAGGACGGACTGCGCCCCTCGGGAGGACTGGATTCAGCCGGAACACTGCCTCAGGCGACGCATTGGGAAGCTGGTGGGCCAGAGCGAGGAAAGCTTCCAGCGCCTCAGCGTCCAGGACGGGGCCGGCCAGCGCACGGAATTTTTGCTCATACCCCGCCTTGTCCATGGTCCGGATGCCCCCGACCTGGGCATCGGCGATGTGCTTCTCGCCGGCGATCACTCGGCCATCGTCGAGATGCAGTTCGAGCCGCCCGCCCAGGGCGGGCCGCTCCGGTGGCGCCTGCCGGTGCTGGGCCTCCCACACGGGGTCGACGACTGAGCGAACCTTTCGCCACAACGCGATGGTGCCGGGACGGTGAGCGCGCTCGTGAGCGTAACTGCGCTCATGGTGAAACCACCCGTCCTCCAGCGCCACCGCGACGATGTACGAGAGCGAGTGATCCAGCGTCTCGCGGCTGGCATCGGGGTTGGATTTCTCCGGATCGTTGGCGCCACTGCCGACAATGTTGTGCACGGTGCTGTTGGTGCGCACCACCGCCTCGCGCAGCCGACTCAGGTCGACGCCGGCGCGCAGCTCGAAGGCCAGGTCGATGAAGGCCTGGGCATGATTGACCGCCGCATGCGCCTTCGTGAAGGTCTGGAGAATCGCACCCAGGGGTTCGCCCGGTGCCGGCAGCGATACGTGGTAGCAGGCATCGGGACCGTCGAGCATGTAGGCGATCACCCCGCTCTCGCCTTCGTAGGCCGGGCTGGGAGAAGCCTCGCCCCGCATGGCGCGATCGACCGCGTCGATGGCCAGCTTGCCTGAATGGCCCGGGACGAACGCCTTCCAGGACGTCATCTCGCCTTTGCGGGTCTGGCGCGGCGAATGGGAAATAAGCACGGCCTGATTCAGCGCATGATAGATGGTGGCGACGGGCAACCGCAGAAGCGTCCCCAGGCCCGCCGTGGTAGCGGCACACAGATGGCCGGTCTGCTCTTTCTGCGACGGGGCCAGCGGGATGCCTCTCCCCAGCGCCACCTGAATCTCGTAGGCCACGGCAATAGCGCGCACCAGCGCCGCGCCGTCGCATCGCATCTGCTGGGCCACTGCGATCAAGGGGGCGATGTTGTCCGCGGGATGGGCGCTGGGCGGAGCACAATCGTGAAAGTCCAGCTCTCGCACCGCGGTCGCATTGGCCCATGCGGCCCACTCGGCATGCACCCGGACGGCCGGCGGGAGCCCGAACAACGTCGCCCCACCAGCGTAGAGATGGGCCAGCGCCATGACGCGAGCCGTGGCGACCGGCTGGCGATTGATCGCCGCCAGCGCGACTCCCGCGTTGTCGATGACGCGACAGGCGACCATCTCGGCCACCTTGGGCGTCGGCGGCGGCGCGGCCGCGGCCAGCTCGGCCATCTTCCACGTCAACTGCGCCTGTCTGGGCAATTGAGCCGAGCTGGGATGCACCCGTACCTCATGCACTACCATCGTCGCTTCCTCTCTTCCAAGTGATCCTCGATCCTACATCAGCAACAAGACATCGATATCAGCCGCCGACCCGTCAGCCTTCGACACGCGCGCTACAATGACGAGACTAGCCTTCAACCCGAGCTCCGGGCCTCAGTGGTTTAGCCCACACGCGAAATCAAACGATGAACATCCTCCGACTCCCGGACCTCGGCGCCGGCACCGGCGAGGCCGAGGTGGTCGTTTGGCTCAAGGCGGTAGGCGAGCGCATCACGGTGGGCGAGCCGGTGCTGGAAGTGCAGTCTGACAAGGCAAACGTCGAGGTGGAAGCCACCATCGCGGGCACCCTGGCGCGGGTGCTGGTGGAGGAAGGGCAAATCCTGAAGCCGGGCGATCCTTTGGCGGTGATCGCAGAGCTCGATGAGCCGCGAGACGCCGCAGCCATCGACCGCGCGATTGCCGAGCTTGGCGGGTGAGCTGTGGTTGATCTCCCGATGCTTGCGCCAGTGGAGGCGAAAGGCCTGAGCGAGGGGCTGCGCCTGTACGGCTGGATGGCACTCTCGCGTGAGCTGGACGAAGTCCTGTGCGCTGCGAATCCGCGCTGGTTCCCAAGCGCTGGAGAAGAGGCCGCCATGGTGGGCGCGTTCTGCGACCTCCGCCCGGACGACGCGATCGCCGCGCACTACCGCGGCCCCTTGGTGATCTATATGATGCGCGGCGCGGAGATGGCGCGGCTCGTGGCGCAGGTCCTGGGAAAGGTAGGCGGCTACAACAAAGGCCGCTCAGTGCCGTTTACCGGCCCAGTGGATCTCAAGATCGTCCCATGGGTGGCCGGTGATCTCGGCACCAGTCTGGGAGTCGCTACCGGCGCCGCGCTGGCGTTCCAGCAGGAGGGATCGGACCGCATCTGTGTCTGCACCTTTGGCGATGGAACGGCCAATCGTGGCGACTTCCATGAGAATCTGAACCTGGCAGCAAGCTGGCGGCTGCCCATTGTCTACGTCTGTCAGCACAACGGCTGGGCCATCTCCCAACCCGCCAAGGACTATCTGCCGGCCCCCGTGGCCAATCGCGCGGCGGGATACGCCATACCCGGTCTTGAGGTGGACGGCAATGACGTGGACGCCGTGCGTCGAACGATGATGGGGGCAATCGCACGGGCGCGGGAGGGCAACGGACCCAGTCTGATCGAGGCGAGAACGTGGCGAGCCAAGGGTCACTGGGCTGCGGATCCGCAGGACTATCGGGCAATCCACCCGGACACGCCCATGGCGGACCCTCTCGTCCGATACGGCGATCGCCTGATTCAGCGAGGCGAGGCATCCGCAACGGATCTGGATAGGCTGCGTGACGCCGCACGGGCCGCGGTTGCGTCGACGCTTGAAGCGGTGCGGGTGCTACCGGATACCGGTGAGGCGGAGCTGGGCCTGGACGAGGTCCACCCATGAGCGCTGAGCCTAGAGGGTGTTATGAACTTCATCAAGAAAATCGTTCCCTCCCCCTCGACGGGGGAGGGCTAGGGTGGGGGTGGTACGCAGTGTGCATCGCGATATTTTCACCCCCATCCCAACCTTCCCCCGTCAAGGGGGAAGGAGGCTCTGCTGAAGACACGAAATGCGTCCAAGTTCATGACAGGCTCTAGTGACACCAGCCGGCGACTGACCCACATGGAGGCGGTCATCGAGGCGATCGCGGTGGCCATGCGGGAGGATCCGCGCGTCTTCTACATTGGTCAGGATGTGGGTGCCATGCAGGGATCCATGCAGGGCACCAAGGGTCTGTGGGAAGAATTTGGCCCCATGCGCATCCGCGAGGCCCCGATCTCCGAGTCCGCCATGGTGGGCGCGGCACTGGGCGCGGCGCTTTTCGGCCAGCGACCCATCGTGGAGATCAGCTTTGGCGAGTTTCTGCCCGCGGCCATGAACCAGCTCATCAACCAGGCGCCCAATCTACATTACATGACCGGCGGGACCGCGCGCGTTCCTGTCGTGGTGCGAACGCGCGTGGGCGACGGTCCCTACGGCGGCCACCCGCAGGATTACTCCGCCTGGTTCGCCCACGTGCCGGGCTGGAAGGTGGTCATGCCAGCCACACCGGTGGACGCAAAGGGGATGATGACAGCAGCCATCCGTGACGATGGTCCGGTGCTGTTCTTCGAGGGAATGAGCCTCTCTCACGCCGCCCGTGCACCCGTGCCTCTCGACGCATTCGAAACGCCAATCGGGCCGGCGCGAATCGCGCGAGAAGGTCGCGACGTGACGGTGGTTGCGGTCGGTAGCTCACTCCCCCTCGCCGTGCGCGCCGCCGGCGAGCTGGCTGCAGAGGGCATCGAGCTGGAGATCCTCGATCTCCGCACGCTCCGTCCGCTCGACCGCGACGCCATCCTCGCTTCAGTCCGGCGTACCCGCCGTCTCATTACCGTGCACGAAGCCTGGGTGGCCGGAGGCATCGGTGCTGAGGTCGTAGCGTCCGTGGTGGAAGAGGCGCCCGAAGTGCTGGTTGCGCCGGTCATTCGCATTGGCGCCGCGGCGGTGCCGGTCCCCAGCGGTAAAGTGCGCCCACACGCGCTTCCCAACGCGCGCCACATCGTGGAGGCTGCCCGCCGCGTAATGGCGGGCACGCGGGCATGACTGCGCAGGAGCGAGGCGCGACGGATCAGGTCAACGGCGTCCCGGTCGCGCGGCGCATCCCCCTGCGCGGCGTTCAGCGCGTGGTGGCCAACCGCACCTTGGCGGGAATTCAATCCACCGCGCACGTTACTGCGATGGCTGAAGTGGATGCCGAGCCGGTTCTCACACACGCCCGAGACCTGCGCGAACAGATTCCTGGACTGACGCTCACCCATCTCCTGATCAAGGCTGCGGCCGCCTGCCTGCGCAGGCACCCACGCCTCAACGCCACGATCGAGGAACAAACGGTGATGGAGTATGCCGAGGTGAACGTTGCCATAGCGCTGGCACTGCCCTCGGATGATCTCCTGGCGGTGGTAATCAAGCGCGCGGACGAGTGCCCGCTTGCCGAGATCGTGACCCGGCTGCATTCACTCCAGCAGCGAGCGGAGGCCGGCGCCCTGTCCAAAGACGACGTCCAGGGCGCAACCTTTACCCTGAGTAACTACGGCATGCTGCGAACTGTGATTTGGGCTACGCCCGCGCTCACCCCCGGACAGGCCGCCGTACTTGGCATTGGCCGGGCCGCGCCGCGGATGGTGGTGGACAAGACGGTTCCCGAGGGCTGGAGTGTGCGGCGAGTCCTTCCCATCTCGCTCACGTACGACCACCGCATCGTGAACGGCGTCCCGGCAGGCCGCTTCCTCGACGATTTGGCGGAGCTACTCCAGCACCCGGGCGAGCAACTCTCCTCGTGAAGTCTCGATTTCGGGGATGCGTTCATGCGCACATCCTCACGCCGCCTCGAGAATTCGGCCGCCGGTCTTCACTGATTCGGCCATAACGGTCGTCAGCCCGCGCACCGAGCTCGATACCGGGCATTACCCGATGCTCAGCATGCCCGAAGAGCTGACGAAAATTCTGGTGGCCGGTTAATCTTACTGTGTCAGGAAAACTGATCCCCTCCCCCTCGACGGGGGAGGTGCGCCGAAACGAAGAGCAGGGGCCCCGGTTTCCGGGGATGC
>MEQT01000092.1 GCA_001770325.1 Betaproteobacteria bacterium RIFCSPLOWO2_02_64_14 | reverse complement strand
TGCGGCAACTCGATCGCGGTTGCGACGAGTGGTGAGTCACAGCCCACCGGGCAGTGCGTCACGTAGCGCGGCGTTTTCTCACCCACGCGGCGCGACCTCCAGCGCCTTGTCGATCGCCGCCATGACTCGCGAGGCAGGCAGGTGCTGCAGGCAGTCGCTGAAGCTCTCAATATTGCGCCCGCAGCCCTCGAGCATGCAGGGCGCGCAGGCGGTCGCGCCCTGCACCAGCATCACGTTCTTGACCTGCTGGCTGCCGCAGCGCCGCCATGGGTTGGATTCGACCGCGTGGCCGCGCGGCCACGGGCCCCACTTTACCGTGTTCGACGGGCCAAACAGCGCAACGGTCGGCACGCCCAGGGCCGCGGCGATATGGGTCATCGCAGTATCGGGGCCTACGTAGACGCGGGCGCGGCTCGCAAGGCACGCCGAGGCCCCGAGCGTAAGTTTCCCGGCCGCATTGACCGTGCCCTCCGGCATGTCGCGAGCAAGGTCTGCGACGTAATCAAGCTCCGCATTCTCGCCGCCGCCCGACAACACGATCGTCTGCCCGTGCGCGGCCAGCCGCTGCGCGATCTCGATCCACCCGCGGCGATGCCACATCTTGTAGTTGAATTTCGGATACGGGTGCAGTAGCGCGATCGGCCGCGCCGGTGTGTTTGCCAGGAGGTGATCGACCCGGGCGGCGTCGTCATCGCTCCACGTCACGGCGATTTCGCCCTGCGCGGCCACTCCGAATTCGGCTGCGAGCGCGAGGTGCATGCGCACGGTGTGGGTATTGAGATCGTCAAATGGCACCCAGCGGTCGAGCAGACGGCGCTTCCAGTGCTCTTTTTTCGTGTCCAGCAGCAGCCCGGCGCGCAGCCTGCCCGCAACAAACGCGTAGCAGGTGGGCCGGTCGCCGGGCACGAGCGAGAGCGCCAGGTCGTACCGTCTGAAGAGCTTCGCGACGAACGCGAGGTGCCGCAAGACACGTGGACGCTGCGGCACGACAAGGACGTGGCGCAGATCGGGATTGGCGGAGAGCACGCCCTCGGTGCCTTCGAACACCAGGGCGTCGATGGCTGCCAGCGGCCAGGCGCGCTTCAGGCTGCGGATCAACGGCGTTGCGAGCAGCACGTCGCCGATGCGGCGGGGGACGATGACCACGACGCTCCGCGGCGGATTGCGTGACGCGCCGGGCGCCGCCGCCGGGCTCATAGGTAGCGGGTGACGCCGATCACCGCCTCGGTGCGGCGCGAGTCGATGATCGCGCTCAGGCGCTGCTGGTTCTCCGTCAACCGGCTGCGATCGTGTTCCCGGTGCCAGAGGTGGAACACCGGCGCGGCGAAGCGCGCGCTCTTGTGCCGCACGCCCGCGTGCAGGAGCCGAATTACCAGGTCCGAGTCCTCGAGCCCCCACCCCGAGTACGACTCATCGAAGCCGTTCACGCGCATGAGGTCCGAACGCCACGCCGACAGGTTGCAGGTCTTCACCCCTTTCCATTGCTGCGGCGCCCGCTTGCGGAAACCGCCGTCCGGCAACAAGAAGAGCGGAAGACAGCGGTTGATCCCGCCGCGCAGCCACGCTGCAAGCCAGCGCCCGGTTCCCCACGCGTGGAGCGGCAGGCGCTCGCGCAGGACGCGCGCGGTGAATGCCTCGGTGAGGAGTATCCGGTTGCCGGACAGGAAGTAGCCGGGCTCGGCCAGTCTCGCGTGCTGCGCGACGAAATCCCGCGGTGGCACGCAATCGCCGTCGCTGAACAGGATGTACTCGGCCCGGGTCGAGGCGAGCGCGCGGTTGCGCGCGGCGCCGGGGCGAAACCCGCGATCTTCCTGCCAGAGGTGGTGCAGCGGAAAGGGCGCGCGGCGCGCGCAGTCCTCGACGAGTTCGCGCGTATCGTCCCTAGATCCATCGTCGGCGACGATGAGCTCGAAGCCGCGAGTGTCCTGCTCGAGGTAGCCTTCCAGCACCAGCGCCAGCGCGTCGGGCCGATTGTAAGTCGTCACGATGACGGCGAGATTCACCGCTTGCGCTCTCCGAGAAGCATCAGCTTGAGATACCGGTAATACGAACCCTCCGCGTTGGCCACGGCGAGCATGAACCCTTCGCGCCCATCGAGAAATCCCAGCCGCAGCAGGTAGGTGCGGAAGAACGCCCACCCGCCGTGCACCAGCGCGGTGATGAGCGAGGCGCGACGCCCATTATGGTGGAACATCGCCGCGCTCGTCGTCGAGTACAGGTTCATCTTGGCGAGCATCTGGTCGAGGTCGGTGATCGCTTCGTGCATGATCGGCGAGGTGAGTTTCCCCGTGGCGCCGTTGACGATCAGGCGGTCGTGGGTATGGTCTTCGGAAAACCGCGCGCTGTCGCGGCGAAACAGCCGCACCACGCGGTCCGGCCACCATCCCGAATGGCGCATGTAGCGGCCGCAAAAACTCGAGCGGCGTGGAATCGCGAACGCGACCTTGCCGGCGGGTTCGGCGATGGCGCGTTCAATATCGGCCCGCGCCTCGGGCGTGAGCCATTCGTCGGAATCGAGCGCGACGATCCACTCGCCGCGCGCGCGCTCGAGCGCGCGGTTTTTCTGCGGCCCGTGCCCTGGCCAGTCCGCGGTCACGTGGAAGAACGCGCCTAATTCGCCGCAGATCTCGGGCGTGCGGTCGGTGCTGCCCGAATCGACGACCACGATCTCGTCAGCCCAACGCAGGGACTCCAGGCAGCGCCGGATGGTCGGCTCGGCGTTCCGGGTGATGACGATGGCGGAGACGCGCATTCTCGCTACCCGTTGTGTTTTGATTTTAACCCGGCATACAGCACGCCGGTCAGCCATGCGTAGAGCAGCCCCTCGGTATGGTCGAGCAACAGCGAATTGAACATGCAGCCGGTCACGATGGTGAGGACCAGCGCGCGCGCAAGATGCGTCTCCGGCGCCGATGCGAGTCGCCCCGAGAGCCGCCATTGTGTAGCGAGCAGCCACAGGAATGCGGCGAGCCCGATCGCGCCGAGCTGCACCGCGAGATGCAGGAACTCGTTGTGCGGGTTGCGCGAGGGTGCAAGCGCCGTGCCCTCGATGTGCCGCGCGTACGCGCGCGGAAAACCACCAGTCCCCACCCCCACCCATGGGTGCTCGCGCACGATCGCGAGGCTCGCGCGATAGAACTCGAGGCGGTCGCCTATGGACGACGGCCTGCCGTGATCGCCTGCTTCCCAGGCAGAGCGTTCCTGGAAGCCCTGTTCGAATCGTTGCTGCATCGGGCCCGGAATCAGCAGCAGGACGGCCATTGCTGCCCCGGCAACCGTCGCCCCACGCCAACCCTTCCACACGTAGCCGCCATAGACCGCGAGCACGACGAGGATGAGCTGCCCGGTGCGCCCCGGCACCATGAAGAGAACGTTCACTGCAGCGAGTACCGCGAGCGCAATCCAGCAGGCACGCACCTCGCGTGAGGCAGCCTGCCCGGCATACTGGGCGAAGAGGTAGGCGCCGAGGGCCATCAGGACGTTGTGCGTGAGGCTGTGCTTGAAGACGATCGGCGCCGCTTGATCGACGCCTGACAGCTTGCCGTGGGGGATGATGCCGAAGTGTATGAGATAGGACAGGCAGAGCACCAAAGCGAGGCCTGCGACCAGCGCAAGCAGTGCGTGCGCGCGTGCTTGCGCATCGCGGAAGATGAAGGCAAGCAAGGCGACGAGCAGCAGGTCGCTGTACTTGACGAGATAGCGTGCCCCGTCACCCGGGTCGCGCTCCCCGTAGAGTGTCCCGACGGCGAGCAGCGCGAGGAGTGCAAGCGCCGCGAGGGCGACCGGATTGGAGCGAATCGCCTGCCACTTGGCGCGCCACGCGCCGCTCGCGACCCAGCCGGCAACGAACAGGGCGAGCAGCGCGTTGTCGAGCGCCACGGAGATGGGGATTGAAAACCCGAGGGCAATCCCGGACCAGCGAGCCACGCGTTCAGCGTGCCCGCTCAACGCCCCGTATACTCCGGCACCCATTGCGAGAGTTCGGCCCTGACCGTCTCGTCGGACGGGACATCGGTGCGGAAAAGCCAGCGCACTAGCCGCGCGAGCCATTCGCCGTCCTCCTGCCGCACCTTGGCGATGCGCAGCTTCGGGTGCGGCGTGGGAAGCGAATTCTCGTCCGCGCCGAGCAGTTCTTCGTAGAGCTTCTCGCCGGGCCGCAAACCGGTGTAGGCGATCGGGATGTCGCTTTCATTGAACCCGGACAGCCGGATCATCTCGCGCGCGAGATCCACGATGCGCACCGGCTCACCCATGTCGAGCACGAATACCTCGCCGCCCCCGCCCATGAGGCCCGCCTGCAGCACGAGCTGCACCGCCTCCGGGATCGACATGAAATAGCGCGTGATGTCAGGGTGTGTCACGGTCACCGGCCCGCCGCGGGCGATCTGCTCGCGGAACCGCGGAATGACGCTGCCCGTGCTGCCGAGCACGTTGCCGAAGCGCACCAGCACGAAACGAGTCGCGCCAGCCTCCTCCTGCAGCGCCTGGCACACCATCTCGGCGAGGCGCTTGCTCGCACCCATGACGTTGGTGGGGTTGACGGCCTTGTCGGTGGAGATCAGCACGAATTTCTCCACCCCATGCGCGATCGCCGCGCGCGCCAGCGCCTGGGTGCCGAGAACGTTGTTGAGCACCGCCTGCCAGGCGTTCTCGTTTTCCATCAGCGGCACGTGCTTGTAGGCCGCGGCGTGAAAGATCACCGACGGTTGATGTGCGGACAGCAGTTGGCCGACGCGGGATTCATCCTTGATGTCCCCAATTGCGCACAGGATCGGGACATCGGGCATGCGCTCGCGAAACTCCTGCTCGATCGTGTAGAGCGCGAATTCGTTCAACTCGAAGAGGACGATCCGGCGCGGCCCGAATCTTGCCACCTGCCGGCACAGTTCGGCGCCGATCGAGCCGCCGGCCCCGGTCACCATGACCGTGCGCCCGTTGATCCAGCTCTTCAGCCCCGCGGTATCGAGCACGACCACATCCCGTCCCAGCAGATCGTCGAGCTCGACGTGGCGGATCTGCGAGACCGTCACGCGGCCGCTCATCAGGTCATCGAACGAGGGCACCGTCAGTACCTTGAGCCCTGCCTCGTTGCAGCGCGCGACCACCTGGCGGCGTGCCTGGTGCGAGGCGGAGGGCATGGCGATGATGGCGTGCGTCGCTCCGAGCTTCTCCTTCCACGCCGCGAGCTCGTCGCTGCGCCCGAGGATGTTGATCCCGTGCAGCTCGCGGCCGCGCACCGATGCGTCGTCGTCGAATACACCGACCACATGCCACTGCGGGCTGCGCCCGAGTTCCTTTATCAGGTTCACCGCAGCCTCCTCGGTGCCGATGACGAACACCGGTGCGCGATCGCCGGGCAGGAAGTTGCCCAGGCTGCGTTCCTTCCACGCCCGATACGCGAGCCGGCTGCCGCCCATGATGACGATGAGGAAGATCGGATTCGTGATGAGAACGGAGCGCGGGACACCGATCTGAAGCATGACGAGGAGCGTCAGCGCCACAATCGATGCGGTGACGGCGGCGTAGATGATGCGTTTCAGGTCCGGCAGGCTTGCGTAGCGCCAGATGCCGCGGTAAAGCGCGAAAGCATGGAAGACGATCGCATTGACCGGCACCACGCACGCGAGTGACTGTACTGCGATGTCCACGTAGTTGTCCGGGACTTCGAAGTTGAAGCGCAGCCAGAACGCAAGGAGCCAGGCAACGATGCTCGCGGCGAGGTCATGGGCGAACGCGAGCAGCGTGCGCCAGGAGAACTTCACGTCCGGCGCTCCGCGATGAGCAGGCCTGCCTCCAGCAGTCCGGCGGCAAGGTGATGCGCGGTCAGGCGCACGGCGACCGGTACGCTGCGCACGACATCCGTGAGCGAGGCCGCGAGCAGCGAAGTCGTGAATGCCGCGAGCGGTGCCCCGGCGGCCAACGTCATCTTGTCAGGGGCTCTTGTTCTGCAGGCGAGCATGCGCGAGCGCATGATACCACCGCGCTGTTTCCGCAAGGCCCTGCGCGAGAGAGAAGCGCGGCCGCCAGCCGAGCTCATTCCGGATTCGCGAGCCGTCCACTTGGAGGGAACCGGTGAGTTTTTCCATCTCTTCGCTCTTGCCGAGCACAGCTGCGCCGAGCTTGAGCAGCGGCACCGGGCAGGGAAAGATCCGCGCCGTCGCTCCCAGTGCAGCCGCAACCGCCCGCATCAGTTCCGGCGTCGAGACATCCTCGCCGTCGCTGACAAGATAGGTCTTGCCCCCCATGTTCGGCGCTTGCATGCATGCGAGCACCGCAGCGACGAGATTTCCCAGGAAGATCATGCTGCGCTGATTGCGGATCGACGCAAGCGGAAGCGGCCAGCCCCGCTGCGTCGCATTCAGCAGCCGCAGGAAATTGCCCTTGACACCGGGACCGTAGATCAGAGGGGGTCGCAGCACGATAGCTTCGGTCCCAGTTCCGCTTGTCACCCGCCAGACCGCCTGTTCCGCCTCCCATTTGGAAATGCCGTAGGCGTCTTCCGGATGCGGCGGATCGAGCTCGGTGTAGCCGTGACCGCGGGTGCATTCGCCGTTCACCTTGATCGAGCTCATGAACACGAAACGACGGACATGGGACCGGGTCGCCATGTACGCGAGGCGCTCCGTTGCCTCAACGTTGGTGCGGCGATACTGCGCCAGCACATTGTCCCTGCCCTTGTCCGACGCATGCGCGCGTCCCGCCAGATGAAAGATGGTTTGCACGCCGTCGAGCGCCCGCGTCCAGTCGGTCGCGGCTGAAATCGACCCGACTGCGATGGTTTCCGCGCCGCGTTCGCCGGCTCGGACTTCGGGAGACAGCGTGCGCACCGCGCGGCGCACAAGGTAATCCTCCCGCGCCAGCGCCTCGCACAGGGCCTCGCCGACGAAGCCATTGGCTCCAGTCACCAATACGAGCGGGCCCGGCATGAGTATGGCTTGCGGAGGCAAGTTGGCGCGTTCATCGGGTGGCGCAGCGGGCAGCATTCCATCCAAGAATATCATCACCATCGCAATTTCGGCGTTGCAATCAGTCGCAATGCAGACGCAGGCCCGGTCCCGCGGCTGATAGCTTGCGCAATCGTGTAGAATTTCATATCTCCGAAAACCATCAATGGCTCCGCGTTACCTCATTATCGGCGCCTCGGGCTTGGTCGGGGCGCAGCTATATTCGACTTTGGGCCCCGGGAACGCGGTGGCGACCTGCCACAGGAAACCCGTGGCGGGCGGCGTGGCCTTCGATGCCGTCGAAACGCGCCTTGCGGATACGGTATTGAAGCAGCACCGCGGTTTTACCCACGCCTTCGTGTTCCACTGCATCTCCGGCATCGATGACTGCGCGCGCGATCCGCGGGGAACGGCGCGGGTGAACGTCGCCAGCGTGTGCGCGGTCATCGACGATCTGGTCGATCACGGCATCGTGCCGGTCTTCGCCTCCAGCGACGCGGTGTTCGACGGCACGCGCGGGATGTGGACGGAAGACGACCCCGTCAACCCGGTGCTCACCTATGGACGCCACAAGGTCGAGGTCGAGCGCTACCTCGCTGCGAAGGCGGCGCCTTCGCTCGTCGTGCGGCTGGCGAAGGTCGTGAGCAGTGCGCCGGGTGCGGGCGGGCTTGTCAACGAATGGCTGGACCAGCTCGAACGCGACGGCGAGATCCGGTGCGCGACGGACCAGTTTTTCTCGCCGGCGGATGCCGACGACGTCGTGCGCGCGCTCGTCGGGCTCGCGGAGGGCC
>MEQT01000091.1 GCA_001770325.1 Betaproteobacteria bacterium RIFCSPLOWO2_02_64_14 | reverse complement strand
CGCGCTCGCCAAAGAGGGTGTGATCTGAATATGGCCTCGTGCCGTGTCCCAGGGAAAACTTTCAACAATGCGCGGCGACCACGGACCGCAGTGTCTTTGCGAGGAGGTGAGCCGACGAAGCAAGCTCGCGGCTGGCCGCGGTTTCGTTGCCTGCAACGAGATTGCTTCGGTTCCCTCGCAATGACATGATTGCGTCCGGAGCTCGCAGGGCGCAATAACCAACGGGCATTGCGCCGCATGGATGGCGTTCGGTGCAATGCGCTTCGCTTATTGCACCCTAGGTGTACTGACCATTGAACCGCAAAGGAATGCGTCTTCGTGTTTGTCTGCGGGTGAACCAATGCTTTGATGGGGCGGCTTGGTCGATACACGCATGACGAACGACTTTCTCGATCTCTATTTCGAGCGCATCAGGTATCGCCAATCTCCGCGAGTGAATTTGCAGACCCTGCGCGATTTGCACCTCTTGCACTTGCAGCACATCCCTTACGAAAACATCGATGTGTTCTGCCATCAAGGCGCCAAGCTCGACCCGGAGACACTTACCAGGAAGATACTATTGCGGCGGCGCGGCGGCTATTGCTTCGAGCAAAACGGATTGTTCTTCATGGCCCTCACTGCGCTTGGCTTCAGGTGCCATCCCAATATGGTGCGTGTCCACCGCAATCGTCCCCAGCCCGGCGGGCGCACCCATCAAGTAAACTTGGTGGAGCTCGAGGGCGAGACGTGGCTGTGTGACGTGGGTTTCGGCGGCTCTGGCTTCAGGGAACCCTTGCCGCTGCAGGCCGAGGTCGAATTCGAGCAGATGGGCGAGATCTACCGCCTGCACGAGCACGACGTGCACGGGTTCTACCTGCAAAAGAAGATGGATCAAGAATGGCAACCGCTCTACACTTTCCGAATTGAACCGGCATTGCCCATCGACATGGAAATGGCCAATTTCTATACGTCGACCAATCCGGATTACATGTTCCGGAACGCGATCCTCGGCACCAGAATGACCGATCGGGGACGCGTCACGCTCAGCGATCATATATTCAAGGTTTTCGATCTGACCCGAGGCACGCTGGAGAAGACAACCGTCATTGATTTCGAGGCGTACCTCGACAATCTGCGGAAGCATCTCGGTGTGGAACTGGATGAAGCCGAGCAAGCCTTGTTCAGAGCGCGGTTTCCAACGCTCAAGCCCCCTGCTGAGGAGTCCCGACCATGATCAATGATGCCCTGCGCACAATTTTGCCTGTCGGCGGCTGGGCCGAAGACCGCACCAACGCGGTCGAGATTACCGGCCCCTCCGATCCGGTTCTACCGACGGCGTTTCGCATCACCGAGACCGCCGTCGCGACGCTTGCAGCGGTCGGCCTCGCCGCCTCTGATCTCTGGGAGTTGCGCACCAGGCGTCGCCAGAACGTTACGATCGACTCCCGCCACGCAACGGCCTCGCTCCGCAGCGGGCGCTATCTGAAGATGGACGAGACGCCCGTTGACTTCGGGCGCAACCCGGTGGTGGGTATCTATCCGTCGAAGGGCGGGCGGTGGAACTACCTTCACGGCAACTTCCCGCACCATCGCGCCGCCACGCTCAAAGTCCTTGGCGTGCGCGAAGATCCTGACGAGGTGCGCAAGGCAGTGGCGCAGTGGGACGGCCTGGAGCTCGAGGAGGCGATCATCGCCGCGGGGAGCGCAGGCGGCATGGTGCGCACGATGGACGAATGGGCGAAGCACCCGCAGGGCATCGCGGTCGCGTCGCTGCCGCTGATGGAAATCATCAAGATCGGCGACGCTCCGCCGGAAGAGCTCCCGAAAGGCTCCCGGCCGTTATCGGGCATCCGCGTGCTCGACCTGACGCGGGTCATCGCCGGGCCGACGTGCGCGCGCACGCTGGCCGAACACGGCGCGGACGTCCTGAAGATCTCCTCAAAGCACCTGCCGAGCATCGGGCGCCAGGAATACGACACCGGTCACGGCAAGCTCTCCGCGTATCTCGATCTGCGCGAGGATAAGGACAAGGAGACCCTGCGCGGGCTGGTTCGAGAATCCGACGTGTTCTCGCAAGGCTACCGGCCGGGGACTCTCGGCAATCGCGGGTTTTCACCCGAAGCACTGGCCGGGATGCGTCCGGGCATCGTCGTGGTCTCGCTTTGCGCGTTCAGTCATCTCGGGCCGTGGGCGTCGCGCCGCGGCTTTGATACGGTGATTCAGAGCGTGAGCGGCATCGTCGCCCGGCAGGGCGAACTCTTCCCCGGCGACAAACCGGGCCCGCAGTTCTATCCGGTGTCGGCAATCGACTTCCTGACCGGCTACCTGATGGCTACCGGTGCGATGCTGGCGCTTGCCCGCCGCGCGCGTGAAGGCGGGAGCTGGCTCGTGCGGACCTCGCTCGCGCAGGTGGGACGCTGGCTCGTCAATCAGGGCGAGGTGCCCGCGGCGAAGCTCAAGGATATCCCCAAGGAATTCACCCCCGACGAGCTCAAGCACTGGTCTATTACGAGCGACACGCCGCTGGGCAAGCTGCAGCACCTGGGACCCACGCTGCGCCTCTCAGAAACGCCACCCCGGTGGGACCGACCGACGGTGCTGCCCGGCCACCACCAGCCGGTGTGGCCGGCGCGATCCACGTAGCACGTCGGCAAGGAGTGAAGCGATGACAGATGTCAAAGGGCCTTTGAATGGCATCCGCGTGATCGATCTGGGTCGCCATCAGGCAGGACCCCGCTGCGCCCAGATACTCGCCCGTTTGGGCGCGGAAGTCATCAAGATCGAGCGCCTGGGCGGCGAGGAAACCCGCTACCACGGGCCATGGGTGCGCAAGCAGAGCGCTTACTGGGTCCAGTACAACAGCGGCAAAAAAAGCGTGAGCATGGACTTGCGCAAAGAGGAGGGGAAGACGGCGCTCCGCAAGCTGATCAGGATTTCCGACGTGCTCATACAGAACTTCCGCCCCGGGACCATTGAGGAGATGGGCTTTGGGTATGACGTGTTAAAGACGCTGAACCCGCGCATCATCATGGTCAACATCTCCGCGTACGGGCAATTCGGACCCTACCGCGACCAGATAGGGTACGACCCCATCGGCCAGACCATGTCCGGCATCGCCATGGTCACCGGCGAAGAGGGCATGCCGCCGATTCGCGCCGGGGTCCCCATCATCGATCGCACCACCGCGCTGCATTCTGCCATCGGCACGCTGGGTGCCCTCTTCGAGCGCAACGTATCCGGAGTGGGGCAGAGCATCGACGTCTGCCTGGCCGACTCCGGCTACAGCCTGACCGAGATCCCCATCACCGCCTATCACGGGGCTGGAACCGAGCCCAGGCGCGGCGAGTCTTCCGCTCCCCCCAGTGGCATGTACCCCTGCAAGGACGGCTGGATCCTGATTGCCGCCGGCGACCAGCACCACTGGCCTCGGGTGTGCGGCGCCCTGGCGAAACCCGAGTGGCTGGAAGATCTACGCTTCAAGACCCGCCGCGAGCGCGGCAAGCATGCTGCAGTCGTGAAGCAGGCGATGGGCGAATTGCTGGCCAACATGACGATGAAGGACGCCATCGCCCACTGCACGCGTTACGATGTCACCGCGGCGCCGGTGAATACCATCCGGCAGGCAGCCGAAGATCCGCATCCCTGGGAGCGGCGGGCGCTGGTGGAAGTCCCCGATTTCCTGGCCGGGACGATTGCCGTTTCCGGCGACTTCTGGCACTTCAGCCGTACTCCGGCCAGTGTCGGCTCCACCCCCAAAGTGGGTGAGCACAACGAGGACGTGCTGGGCGGCCTCCTGGGCTACTCCGCGGATGAGATCGCCCAGCTATATGCCAGTGACGTGATCGGGAACTCGCACCATTACGACACGCTTTCCGGGTAAATAGCGCAACCCTGGACGCACGGTGTGCCTCAATACGGCCGATCACCCCGAACGAGGGCGCGGTAGAGCAGGCGGTGCTGGCTGTGGTCGTAGTCGAAGCCCGCCTTGTGCAGCGAGGAACGGTCGTCGATGATCAGCATGTCGCCCTTCTGATACTCGTGCGCGTAGCAGAATTCCGGCTGGGTGATTCTGTCGGTGAGGTCCTGCAGGAACTCCTGCGTGTCCTCGGGCGTCATGCCGAGGATCATTTCGGTCTTGCTCTTGTGAAACCACACGGCCTTGGTGCCGCGCTCCGGGTGCGTGCGCAGCAGCGGATGGATCATCGGCGGCGCCTTCGATCCCAACTGGTCGTTCAGGATGTCGGGGTTGGCGATCTTGAAGCGCGCGCTGCTGATCAGCGTGTTCGCCGTCTTCATGGGCGCGATGCGCTGCCGCAGCTCCTCCGGCAGCGCTTCGTAGGCCGCGCGCGAGTTGCATACCCGCGTGGCGCCGCCCTTGTCCGGCACTTCCACCGCGTAGAGCATGGTGAATTTGGGTGGGCATTCCTGGTTGGTGTGATCGGTGTGCCAGGTGGAGTTGGTGCCGATTTTCGCGGGATTGCCCTGGCTGTCCTTGTGGCGGTTGGAGAGCACGCTGATCAGCGGAAAGCCGTCGACGAGATAGCGGCGGTTCTGATCTTCCATGAGTTCGCCGAAAAGCTCCGCGGCCGACTGGTATTGCGCCGGCGTGAAATTCTGTCCGCGTATGATCAGCACGACGTTGTCGACTGCGGCGTCGTAAAGGCGCTGGCGGGTCTCGGCATCGACGGGCTCGCGCAGATCGATGCCGCTCACGATCGCACCGATGTGCTCCTTGATCTTGGTGACCTTCATCGTTTCGGGCCTGGTCGCAACGAGCATGATGTGTCTCCTCTCCTTGAGAAACCGTTACACGGAAGCGCGGTCAGATCTCGTAGGGCGCAATAACCAACGGGCATTGCGCCGCATGGATAGCGTTCGGTGCAATGCGCTTCGCTTATTGGACCCTACGCCCCCGCAGGCTGACCGTTCATGCGCGCGCCGTCACCGGCGTGTACTTCGCCAGGAACTGCTGCACCCGCATCTTCGCCGCAGCGAGCGCTGCCCCTTCCTTCCACTCCGTGATGTACTCCGCGTTGGGCAGCAGCTTCGCGGTTTCATCGGAGATCGGGCGTGGATGCGCCTCGTCGTTGCCCGCCAACACGAGAGACGGTGTCCTGCAGCTCTTCACGAATTCGCGATCCACGCTGTAGATGAAACCAGGCGCATAGAGGTTATGGCAGAACGCATCGAGCACCTCGTCGGTGGCCTCCGGATGATCCTTGAGGCCCTTGGCCCACTCGTCGAAGCGGGCGGGGCGGCCGGGCTTCATGGGACCGACGCGACCGATGGGCTGCGCCCACACGGCTGACGCGACGCGCTGCGGCTGGGTCTTCAACAGGTTCGCGATGAAGGAGCCGCCGATGCACTGGCCGAACAGGTGACACCTGTCGATCTTCAGATGGTCGAGCACCGCGATGTGGTCGGCGGTGTAGCTGTGCCAGCCGTCCTTCGCGGTGATCGGCGCGCGCGACCTGCCGCCGGCGGCATTCCGCTGATCCATCACGATCACGCGGTAACTGCCCGCCCACTCGGTGATCGGGTTGATCGGCGCCGAGCCCCCGCTCCAGACCTTGATCGTCGATTGCAGCCCCGCCGGCGCAAACGTCAGAATCGGGAATCCCTTGCCGAACTCCTCGTAGTAAATGGTTGCGCCGTGGTGTTGAATGGTCGGCATGCTCGTCTCCTTTCGTCATGTTGGTGGATCATCGGCAGATCGTAGGTTGGGGTGAACGACGTGAACCCCAACGATCGCGAGTTGTCCCGTGTTGGGCATCGCTGCGCTCAGCCCAACCTACGCGTGCCACGAATTCACGATGCCTCAGTACGGTTCCTTGACGAAGATGAAGGTCGTGCCCTGCACGATCGGAGCGCTCGCGCCGACGAATGAAACGTTCACGTCCTTCACCTGGCGTTCGCCGGCGCGCCCCGACGCCTGCAGCACGCCCTCTATGATATGCCATAGACCGTGGATGCGCCCGGTGCTCAAGCTCCCGCCGAAGGTGTTGAGCGGAAGCTCCCCGTCGAGCTCGATGCGTCCGTCCTGGATGAAGTCGAGCGCTTCCCCCTCGTTGCAGAAGCCATACGATTCCAGGCCGTATATCACCGAAGCGGAGAAGCCGTCGTAGATCTGCGCCACGTCCACGTCCTTCGGCGAAAAACCCGACCGCTCCCAGGTGAGCCGCGATGAACTTCTGCCGCCTTCCATGTAACTGCTGAGGCTTCCGATGCGTCCCGCAACTTCGAACGCGAGCCGCTGCCCGTAGCCCGCGACGTATGCGGGGCGCGGCTTGAGATCGCGCGCGCGCTCGGCGGTGGTAAGAACAATGGCGACCGCTCCCTGCACCGGGATATCGCAGTCGTAAAGACAGAACGGGTACGCGACCATCCGCGAATCGAGATAGTCCTCGCGCGTGAGCGGCACCTTGTAAAAGTAGGCATGGGGATTCATGTGCCCGTGCCGGCGCTGGGTCACGGCGAGCGTCGCCATCTTCTCGCGGTTCTGGTTGTGCCGCTCCAGCCAGCGCGTATATGCGACCGCCATGCCCTGCCCCGGACCGCCGAACCCATACGGAGCGGTGAACTGCAACGCGCCTTGGGCGTACGTGCCGGGCAAATTTTGATAGGTGCCTTTGGGGTTGTGCATCGCGCGCCACACCACCGCATATTTGCACACCCCGGCGAGCAGCGCGTTGACGGCCTGCTGGACGGCGCCGCCGATATTGACCGACGCCGTCTGGATATGCCAGGTGAGGTTCGGGAGCTTCAGCATCGCCATCATGCAGTTGACGGAGACGATGGAGATGCCGTCCACCTCTGCGTGCCCCGTCGCCGGCAGCTCCGGATAGGTCGCCAACCCGTCGATGTCCGACATCGCGAGCCCGGAGTCTTCCACGGCGCCCTTGACCGCCACGAGCGCATGCGCGGCGAGCGGTATCTCCGCCGAGCGCGTGACGCGGGAGAATCCAACGCCGCTCACCGCAACCTTGCACCGGTTCTCCCACATTCAGCAGGCCTCCTTACCAATACAGTTCCCTCCCCTTCAAGGGGAGGGCAAGGGTGGGGATGGGGCAACAAGGAGTCGCACCCCACCCCCATCCTATCCTTCCCCCTGAGGGGGAAGGGATCTTTTTCTGGCGACAGCCATGAAATGTGCGTCCTCGAGATGGGCTCTAATCAGTTGCCAACCGGAACTGCGGCAACGTGATCTCGGCGTTCAACGGCTCGAACATCACCTCCACGCGCCGCCCCACTTTCGCCTCCGTGTACGGCGCACCCAGCAGATTGCCGGCCATCAGCGCTCCGGGCGCCTCATCGAGCTCCACGATGATGCTCGCGTAGGGCACGGCCGCGGCGAACCGCTTGTCGCCGGCGTGGTACATGATGGTATAGGCGTAGATCGCGCCCTTGCCGGCCACGGGCTCGAATTTGAGGTCGATAGCCATGCAACTTACACAAGTTGCGTACGGCGGATGCTGGAAGTGGCCGCACGCCTGGCAGCGCTGCAGCTTGAGCACCCCCTGCCGGGCCGCCTCCCAGAAGGGCTTCGTCCACTCGTTCGGGACAGGGATCGGCCTCGTCACCTTGCTCCAGTCGCTCATCATCATGGTCTCTCAGGTATCGGCTCTCGTGAATCTATTCCAACCGCCGGAGCGCGGCAAGCGCTATTCCGATGTCCCTCTAATCGGGGCTTATTCTTTCGCTGCGATTGTGGCACTCTGTATGCATAGGTCCTGGAGGCTGACACCGGGCTTTAAGCGTTTGTCAGGGGTGGAGGCGAGTTCGAAAAATGACAACAGGGAG
>MEQT01000090.1:7586-8642 GCA_001770325.1 Betaproteobacteria bacterium RIFCSPLOWO2_02_64_14 | reverse complement strand
AGCAGCGCCCGCGCCTTGCTCTGCGTCTCCTGCCACTCGGCCGCGGGCTGCGAGTCGGCGACGATGCCGCCGCCCGCCTGGACATGTAGGGTGCCGTCCTTCACCACCGCCGTGCGCAGCGCGATCGCGACGTCCATGTTGCCGTGGAAGCCGAGGTAGCCGACCGCGCCGGCGTAGATGCCGCGCTTCACCGGCTCCAGTTCATCGATGATCTCCATGGCGCGTACCTTGGGCGCGCCCGACACCGTCCCCGCAGGAAACGTCGCGCGCAGGACATCGATCGCCGTGAGCCCCGGTTTGAGTGTGGCCTCGACGTTGGACACGATGTGCATCACGTGCGAATAGCGTTCGATCACCATCTGTTCGGTTACGTGCACGGTGCCGGTCTGCGCGACGCGTCCCACGTCGTTCCTGCCAAGATCGACCAGCATGATGTGTTCGGCGCGTTCCTTGGGGTCCGCGAGCAGCTCCTCGGCGAGCACCGCATCCTCCACCGGCGTCGCTCCGCGTCGGCGCGTGCCCGCGATGGGCCGCACGGTGACGGTGTCCCCGTCGAGCCGCACCAGGATCTCGGGCGATGCGCCGACGACGTGAAAATCCCCGAGGTCGAAATAGAACATGTAGGGCGAGGGATTCAACGTGCGCAGCGCCCGGTAGAGTGCGAGCGGCGTCGCGCGGAACGGCTTCGACATGCGCTGCGAAGGGACGACCTGCATGATGTCGCCGTCGTAGATGTAACGCTTGGCGCGCTCGACCGCCGCGTGGTACGCCTGCTCGCCGAAGCCCGAGACCGCCGGCTCCGACGGCCCTGAGACATCGGCGGGAATCGCGGCCGGCTCGCGCAGCTTTCCCAGCAATTCGCGCAGGCGTTCCTGTGCCCTGCGATAGGCGCCCGCCTGCCCCGGTTCCGCATACACCACCAGCGAAAGTTTTCCGGAAAGGTTGTCGACAATGGCGATCTCTTCCGAGAGCAGAAGCAGAATATCGGGCGCGCCGAGCGGATCAGGCTTCGGCGCCTGGGCGAGGCGTCGCTCGATGTAGCGCACTGTGTCGTAA
>MEQT01000090.1:0-7525 GCA_001770325.1 Betaproteobacteria bacterium RIFCSPLOWO2_02_64_14 | reverse complement strand
CGGTGCAGGTGTGACCGCGCACCTCGATGCGCGTGGCCGCGGCGAGCCCGATGAACGAGTAGCGGCCAAAGCGTTCGCCGCCGACGACCGACTCCAGCAGATAGCTCCAGGGCCGGTTGCCCAGTTTGAGGTAGAGGGAAAGCGGGGTATCGAGATCGGCGAAGGTCTCGAGCACGAGCGGCACACGGTTGTAGCCGGCCCGGGCGAGCAGGTCGAATTCAGCTTCGGTCATGGGTCACTCCACAAACTGGAAAACGGTCGAGAAACACTTGCGCGCGAGGCGCGCAGGGCAAGCGTGTGCGCTTAGGGGCGCCAGCGGCCCCAGCCGCGGCTTGCCGGTCTCTCGATGACGTAGTCCATGGGGTGCGCGATCATGCCTTTTGAATCAACCGTGTAGCTTCGATGAGCGACGCTACTATAGCATCAACGTCGAGTTCACGCACATCGTGGCCTTCGTTGTAGCCGTAGGTCACGCAGAAGACCGGGCAGCCTGCGGCGCGCGCGGCCTGGGCATCGTTCACCGAGTCGCCGATCATCAGCATGTCCCGCGGCGCGACGCCGAGCTTGCCGCAGACGTGGAGCAGCGGCAGCGGGTCCGGCTTCTTGCGGGGCAGCGTGTCTCCCGCCACCACTTCGGCGAAGTACGAGGCAAGTTGCACCTGGTCGAGCAGCGGCAGGGTGAAGCGGGCGGACTTGTTGGTCACGCACGCAAGCGGGAGTCCCGCGGCGCGCAGCGCATCGAGACCTTCGACCACGCCGGGATAGATGGTGGTGTGGCGGCCGTTGACAGAAGCGTAACAGCGTTGGTAAACAGTGAGGGCGTGCTGCATGAGCCCGGCATCGGCCGCGCCATTGAACGCGGCCGCGACCACGCGTTCCACCAGATTCTGGATGCCCTTGCCGACAAAGGTTCGAACCAGCCCCTCATCGAGCGGCGGGCGCTCCAGCTCGCGCAGCATCAGATTGGCCGCGGCAGCGAGATCGGGGATGGTGTCGAGCAGCGTGCCGTCAAGGTCGATCGTCACCGCCTTCACAAGCAAAGGGAAAACAACGCTCACGTTGCGCTCGTGGTACTTACTGGCCAAAGTTGAGATTCTGCCTGTTCCGGGTTCTTCGTGGGGATTGTCTGTGCCGGAGTTGCCGGAGCCCGACGAGAAAGCATTGCAGTACCTGTCATTCTCGTGAAGACGGGAATCCATACCGCGCTCAGGCAGAACGGCCGCTCTATGTTATTCACGGTGAACATAAAAAAAGTCCGCGTCCACAGGACCCATGCGCGGGCGACCACAGATCGACGCTCTATGGATTCCCGCCTGCGCGGGAATGACACACCAGAAGAATTGGACGCACCGAAATTCTAGACCTTCGCGAGTTCCGCGCGCATGGCGCTGATAGTCGCCTTGTAATCGCGGGTGCTGAAAATAGCCGAGCCTGCGACAAAGGTGTCAGCGCCGGCGCGCGCGATTTCGGCGATGTTCTCGGTCTTGACGCCGCCGTCGATCTCGAGCCAGATGTCGCGCCCGCTCGCGGCAATGCGGCTGCGCGCCGCGCGCAGCTTCGTAAGCGCCTCGGGAATAAAACTCTGCCCGCCGTAGCCGGGGTTCACCGACATGATCAGCACCAGATCCAGCTTGTCGAGCACGTGATCGAGATGACCGAGCGGCGTCGCCGGATTGAACACCAGCCCCGCCTTGCAACCGTGCTCCTTGATGAGCCCGATGGTGCGATCGATGTGCTCGGAGGCCTCCGGGTGGAACGAAATGATGTTGGCGCCGGCCCTGGCGAAATCGGGGATGATCCGATCCACGGGCTTCACCATCAAGTGCACGTCGATCGGCGCGCTCACCAATGGCCGGATCGCCGTGCAAACCAACGGTCCGACCGTGAGATTCGGCACGTAGTGATTGTCCATCACGTCGAAGTGCACGAGATCCGCGCCGGCGGCGAGCACGTTTTTCACTTCCTCGCCCAGCCGCGCGAAGTCCGCGGACAGGATGCTGGGTGCAATCCGGTACGTCATCTCGAAAACCTGTTGGAAATGCCGCGCCATTGTACCCGGATTGGGGCGCGGCTTGCCTCGCGGTGTGAATTCGTGTGAAATGCCCTTATGCCGGAGAAGAAGCACGAGATCAGCGTCACGGCGCGAACCGCGTTCATCCCGGAGCAGTCCGATATCCAGAACGGACGCTACGTGTTTGCCTATACCATCACCATCAGCAATACCGGCGACGTGCCGGCGCAACTCATAAGCCGGCACTGGATCATCACCGACGCCAATAACCAGGTTCAGGAGGTGCGCGGGCTCGGTGTCATCGGTGAACAACCCCGCCTGCGTCCCAGGGAGAGTTTCGAGTACACCAGCGGCACAGCGATCGCGACGCCGGTCGGCACCATGCGCGGCAGCTACCAGATGGTGGCCGAGGACGGCGTGCGCTTCGACGCGCCGATACCGGAATTCACGCTGTCGATGCCGCGCGTGTTGCATTGACGGATGGTTGTGAGCTGGGTGGAGGGTGACGGCCTTGCGCTGCCCTTTGCCGGCTCGTGCTTCGATTACGCCGTCCTCCACCTGATCCTCGCCGTCGTCTCCGATCCCGCGCAGGCGCTGCGCGAGACGGGACGCGTGCTCCGACACGGGGGCGTCGTGCTGATCCTCGACAAATTTCTGCGCGAGGGAGAACGCGCGGTCAACGAACTCCTTCTCCGTTGCTGCGGTCTATTCGCGGTCCGGCGGCGCTTTATCGCGGGTGTCCTCGGAACCGGCCTTGGGCCAGGTCCACCAGACGATGAAGATCAGGGCGGCAAGCGCCGCACCGGCTTCGAGCAGGAACCAGAACAGGGATTCCATAAAACAAATGGCGTTATACTCTTCGACACCATTTCGATGATGAACTTTAGCGGATCACTCGCGGGAATCCAAACGGTTTTCAGCCGCTGGATTCTCGCCGCCGCATTGGTGCTCGCCGCGGGATGCGAGACGTTGCCGCCCAAGCCGGTTGTCGTTACTCCGCCCGCACCGCCCGTCGCACCGGCGCCTCCGCTTGCAGAGCCGGTCAAGCCCCCGGCGCTCCCGGCGGAGCCTTCGATGCAGCCCGCGAACTGGGAGGATCTTCCGGGATGGCGAGACGACAACCCGGCGGAAGCCTGGGGCGCGTTCCTCACGAGCTGTGGCGCGCTCAAGGCAAAGAACGCGTGGCGCGATCTGTGCGCCGTCGCCGCCCGGATGACACCGCCCGACCGCGAAACCGCGCGCCGGTTCTTCCAGGAAAATTTCGCGCCGCACCAGATGATCGATCCAGAGGGGCAGGCGACGGGGCTCATCACCGGCTATTACGAACCTTTGCTGCGCGGCAGCCGGCAGCCCTCCAGGCACTACCGTTTCCCGGTGTACGGCGTGCCCGACGATCTGCTGGTGATCGATCTCACCGAGCTCTATCCCGACCTGAAGGGCATGCGGCTGCGCGGCCGGATCGAAGGCCGCCGGGTGGTTCCTTATTACGACCGCGCCCAGATCGAAGACGGCAAAGCTGTCCTGCGCGGCAAGGAACTCGTCTGGGTGGATGACGCGATCGAATTGTTCTTCCTGCAGATTCAGGGTTCGGGACGCGTGCAGCTCGACGACGGTTCGACGTTGCGCGTCGGCTATGCCGATCAGAACGGGCACCCGTACCGTTCGATCGGCCGGTGGCTGGTCGAGCGCGGCGAACTCCCTCTGGAAAAAGCCTCGATGCAGGGCATTCAGACCTGGGCGCGGCAGAATCCCGGGCGCCTTACCGAGATGCTCAACCACAACGCGAGTTACGTCTTCTTTCGCGAGTTGCCGGCCGATCTCACCGGACCGCTCGGCGCGCTTGGCGTTCCCCTCACCGCGCGCCGCAGTGTTGCGATCGATCCGCGCTTCGTGCCGCTGGGCGTTCCGGTATTTGTTGCCACGACCTGGCCCAACGCGGCGAAGCCGCTCAACCGCCTGATGATGGCACAGGATACCGGCGGCGCGATCCGCGGCCCCGTGCGCGCGGATTATTTCTGGGGTTTCGGCAAGGAGGCGGCACGCGAGGCCGGGCGCATGCGCCAGCCGCTGCGCATGTGGGTGTTGCTGCCCAAGGAAGATCCGATCGGCATCCCGCAGTAGCGCGCGTACTATCGCAACGCCCCTGCGCGCGCAGCGGGATCGAAGCTGATGCGCACGGTCACCTGGCTCTTGACGGCCCTGCCCTCCCTGCGTCCGGGAGTGAAGCGCGCGGATGCGAGCTTCGCACGCGCATGCTCCTCGAAGTATCCCGGTGGTTCTGCCGCGATCACGGCGACCTGGTCGACCGTGCCCGCTTCATCCACCATCAGTCTTGCCAGCACGTCCCCCCCGATCCGGGCACCCGCCAGGTGCGCGGGATACTCGAACTGGAGCGGCGCCAGCGGCGCCGGGTAGACGTCAAGCTCGCGCGCGGAGTAGTAAACGGGATCTACCGGAGCGGGCGCCGGGCGTTCCGTGCCAGAAACCATGGCCTCGTTGCCGGTCGCCTTCGGCGGCGCGCCGGTTCGCGGCACGGCCGGCGAGGATTCGCGCGCCGCGGCGCCCCGCGCGCGGGTTGCATCAGGGAGCCGTTCCGGGCGTTCCAGGCGCGCCACCTCGTGCGCGGGCTCGGGCGGCTCGCCTGGGGTGCCGACGCGTTCGAGCCGCGCCTCCAGCATCGGTGCGGGAAACGGCACCGCTATTCGTGTTGCGACCGGCGCGATGCCGCCGACCAGCCAGAGATGCACCAATGCGGAGGCCGAAAGCGCCCACAGCATTCGCGCGCACCCGCCTGGTCGCCGCGCGCCCAACGCCGCATCGGGCGCCCGAATCGGGCGATCGACCGCACCCATTCTGGTTTAACGCCGCCCGCGGATGCGTGTTGACCACCGTTCGGGCCAGCATTGCTGTGATCCGGGAGGAACTGAACCGTCAGGCGCGCCGGCGGTGTTACTCGGCCTGCGGCTGACGACCTGGGCGACAACGGGCCTATTTCGCGGTGGCCGAGTTGAGTGCGCGCTCGATCTGATCCGCCGGAATGAATCCGCCGATGTGCCGCCCGTTGGCGAGGAAAAGCGCCGGCGTGCCCCGAACGCCGAAGCGCTTCATCAATGCGATGCTCCTCTCGATCGGCGCCACGCAGTTGCTGCTGCTTTCGGGAATCGCCGCTCTCAGCATGAGGTCTTCCCAGGCCTTCGCACGATCGCCCGCGCACCAGACAGCGCGCGACTTGTCGATCGAATTCTGCGACAAAATCGGGGTGAGGAACGTGTAGATCGTGACATCGTCGACCTTGGCAAGCTCCTGATTGAGCTGCTTGCAATAGCCGCAGTTGGGGTCCTCGAAGGTGTAGAGCGTGCGGTTGCCGTTGCCCTTCACGCGCTTGATCGCCATGTCCTGCGCGCCGGCGAGCACGTGCACCACCAGGCGGTTGTTGGCATCCTCCGTGAGGTTGCGCGGCGGCAGGGTGCGGATATCGAAGATGTTGCCGCCGAAGAAATACTCCACCTTCTCGTCGGTGTAGACGATCTCGCCATCGAGCACGACCTCGTAGAGCCCGGCAAACGGCGCCTTGGTCACGCTCTCGACCTTCATGGTCGGAAACTTGCCCTGCAACAACTGCCTGATCTTCGCCTCGTTGGCATCGGCCGAGCAGGCGACCAGCGCCGCGAAACCGACCATGCATACCGCGAGTCTTCGCAACATCTTTCTTCCTTCCATCATTGCGCCCCTGGCGGCATGTATTCTCACGCCACGGCGTGCCGCACCAGCCACTGCTTGAGCGGGGTCGGCAGATTCGTGAACTTCAAACCGAGATTGCGGGCCCTCTGCAGCCAGACCTTCCCGCTTGCGAAAAGTTTCTGCAATCCGTCGGTCGCAAGCTGCATGGCCAGTATGTCCTCGCGCCGCGCGCGCTCGTAACGCCGGAGCAGATGATAGTCGCCGCAATCGGATTGCGCGCCGCGCCCGGCCAGCACCCGCGCCAGTTCGCGCGCGTCGCGAAATCCAAGATTGACGCCCTGGCCCGCCAAAGGGTGCACATTATGCGCGGCGTCTCCCACCAAGGCAAGGCGCGGGGCAACGAGCTGCGCGACGCGCTGGAGCTGAAGTGGAAAGGCCGCTGCCGGCGTGACGACCTGCAACGCGCCGAGCACGCCCTGGCTCGCCGCCTCAACCCGCGCGGCAAGCGCTTCCGGCGCGAGCGACAGCAGCTCACGGCCATGGGATTCCGCGGTCGACCACACCATCGATACGCGCTCGCCCGGAAGCGGAAGCAACGCGAGCACGCCATCGCGCCGGAACCACTGGTACGCAGTCTCGCGATGAGGCGTCCCGACCGCGAAGTTGGCGACCACGCCGAGCTGCCCATACGACACGGCGCTTGCCTTGATTCCAGCTTCGCCGCGCACCCACGACTCGGCGCCATCGGCGCCGACGATGAGTTGCGAAGCGAGCACGCTTCCATCGTCGAGCGTCAGCGTTGCCGCGTCGAGCCCGCGGACAAGCGCCCCGCACCGCCCGGGTGAAAAGAGCGTTACATGTTCACTTTCGCGTAAGCTGCGCCATAACGCGGCGTGAAGCCGGCCGTTCTCGACGATGAATGCGAGTTCGCGCAAGCCGCAGTCGTAGGCGCTGAACTCCAGGCGGGCACCCGGCTCGTCGCCAAAAACCTGCATCGTCTCTACGCGCGTCAAGCGCTCAGCCGGCAACTGCTGCCACGCGCCGCATGATTCCAGGAACGCCGCCGAACCGGGGCTGATGGCGTAGATGCGGCTGTCCCATGCATCGCCAAGCGAGGTGACCGGTGCGGGAGGCTGCGGCTCGACGAGGGCGACCGTCAAACCTCCCCGGCCGAGCGCAACGGCGAGGCTCGCGCCGACCAGCCCGCCGCCGGCGACGATGACATCGAATATTGAAGAGGGCATGTGCAGGCGCGACACCGGTATCCGCGCAGTTTAATGCGGCGGCCCCGGGTCACGCAAAGTAACCGAGCACCGGGAGCCTGCCCGGCGAGCGACGGGCCATCGCTTGCTACAGCCGCGGAAGGCTTGCACTAACGAATTGATTATTAAATGGAATCGGGCCAACTCGCGGCGTCCCAACCTTGACAATGAGGAGCCCGCTCTTTAGACTGCGCCGCTTCCCGTGGCGAGTTAGCTCAGCGGTTAGAGCAGCGGAATCATAATCCGTTGGTCCGGGGTTCAAATCCCTGACTCGCCACCAGTAAAAGCAAGGGGTTAGTGCAGAGTAAGCACTAGCCCCTTTCCTTTTGTGGGGCACTGGCGGGGCAACTCAGATCAGACAATAGCTTCCATTGCCCCGCAGAGCGCACTGCGCACGATCCGCGAGCACCGGACTGCCCCAAGGCCGCAACGGGCGCAGCTAAGGGCATTCTACGGGCACACAGGCCCATTCTGACGGCGATGGGCACCTGACCCGCGCACCGTTCCAGACCCCAAGAAACACCTGAACTGCCCCACAACTGCCCCATGAAGATAATGATAATTCGTAATG
>MEQT01000089.1:488-8876 GCA_001770325.1 Betaproteobacteria bacterium RIFCSPLOWO2_02_64_14 | reverse complement strand
AACGCGCGCTGCGCGAAGTGCGCTGGAATCCCGTCGGCACCGGGCCGCTCAAGTTCAAGGAATTCAAGAAGGATCAGTTCGCCGCCTTCACTGCGCATGACGGCCATTTCGCCGGGAAGCCCGCCTTCAAGTCCCTTACTTTCCGCGAGGTTCCGGAACTCGCGACCCGCATCGCGGGGCTGGTGAGCGGCGAGTTCGACATCATCGTCGATATCCCGCCCGACCAGATTCCGGTCATCCAGCGCTACCGCGACATCGAGGCACGCTCGGTGGTGCTGGAAAACTCGCACGTCGTCGTCTTCAACAGCAACGCGCCCGCGCTGAAGGACAAGCGGCTGCGCCACGCGCTGAGCCTCGCGATCGATCGCAAGAAGCTGCGCGACGCGCTGTGGCAGGGCAAGAACTACACGCCCAACGGCCATCAGTTGAAATCCTTCGGCCCGATGTACGACGCCGCCCGCAAGGGCTACGTTTACGATCCCGAGCGCGCGCGCCGACTCGTCAGGGAATCGGGATACAACGGGCGCGCGATCAGCCTGCGCATGATCCCCAACTATTATCTCAACGGCATGGAGGCGGCGCAGATCCTGCTCGAGATGTGGAAGGCGGCGGGCATCAACGTCAAGCTCGATCTCGTCGACAACTTCAAGCAGGTGCGGGCGAAGGGCATCGAGATGCACCTGTGGTCGAACACCTACCGGCTGCCCGATCCCTCCGGCGCCATCAACATTCTCTACGGGCCGGGATCCGGAATGCAGCGCAGTTACAAATTCTGGACGGCGCCCGAAGCGTTCAATGCCGCCGCGGCGATCGTGGACACGAGCGAGGACATGCAGGAGCGCGCCGGCGCGTTCCGGCGCATGCTCGATATCTTCGAGGAAGAGATGCCGATCACAATGCTCTACAATCCGCTCTACACTTACGCCACCAAAAAGCGGCTCGACTGGAAGCCGTATCCGATTCTGTACATGGACTTCCGCGCCGATGTCTTCCGCATCCGGCGCTGATCCGGGCGGGCCGGCGCAGGCCGCGCCGCTGCTCGAGATTCGCGGTCTCGACGTGTTCTTCGACACCGAGGAGGGCACGGTGCACGCCGTGCGCGGGGTTTCACTCGCGGTGCGCGAGGGCGAAACGCTGGGAATCGTGGGCGAAAGCGGGTGCGGCAAGAGCGTGACCTGTCACTCGGTGCTGCGCCTGCTCCCGCCCAACGGCGAGATACGGGGCGAGATTCTCTTCGAGGGGCGCGATCTGCTCGCGCTCGAACCCGCGGCTCTCGACAAGGTGCGCGGCCATGATATCGCCATGATCTTCCAGGAGCCGGCGAGCTCGTTGAATCCGGTTCACACCATCGGCGCACAGATCGCCGAGAGCCTGGTCCTGCATCGCGGCATGTCGCGGCGGGAAGCCCGCGTGGAGGCGCTCCGGCTGCTCGACCGTGTCGGCATTCCGGAGGCAAGGCGCCGGCTCGGCGAGTATCCGCATCAGTTGTCGGGCGGCATGAACCAGCGCGCGATGATCGCCATGGCGCTCGCCTGCCGCCCGAAGCTGCTCATCGCCGACGAGCCGACCACCGCGCTCGACGTGACGATTCAGGCGCAGATTCTGGCCCTGCTGAAGGAACTGCAGTCCGAATTCGGCATGTCGGTGATTCTTGTCACGCATGACCTGGGCGTGGTGGCCGAAACGTCGGACCGCGTGGTGGTGATGTACGCCGGCTCGGTCGTCGAAGAGGCGGCGGTGAACGAGCTTTTCGCCACGCCCGCGCACCCCTATACGCTGGGCCTGCTGGAGTCCGTGCCGCGGGTCGACCGCACCGTTGACAGTCTCTCCCCTATCGAAGGGGCCGTGCCTTCGCTGCTGCGGATGCCGCCCGGGTGCGCCTTCATTCCCCGCTGCCGATTTGGCGCAGCGCGATGCCGCGATGCCGCACCGCGCCCCGAGGCGCACGCCCCGGGTCGAAGGGTCGCGTGCTATTTTCCGCGCGCCCTGCAATGATGCCCGAATCCAGGTGAAACGTGAGTACCGTTTCACCCCTGCTCGCGGTCGACAGCCTGGTACGGCATTTCAGGATCGGCGGCGGCAAGCTGTTTGCGCGCCCCGCCGTCGTGCGCGCTGTGGACGGGGTGAGCTTCACCGTCGGGCCCAGCGAAACACTGGGGCTCGTCGGCGAGAGCGGATGTGGCAAGACGACGGTCGGCCGCCTGGTGCTGGGGCTCGATCAGCCCACACACGGGTGCGTAACGCTCGGAGCGCAGCCCCTCAACGATCTCGCACCCGCAGCATGGCGCGCGCTGCGGCGCGATGCGCAGATGGTGTTCCAGGACCCTCTGGGCGCGCTCGACCCGCGCATGCCAGTCGGCCGCCAGATCGCGGAGCCGCTGGAAATTCACGGCATCACCGGCGGCGGTGAGCGCGCCGAGCGTGCCCGGGAAATGCTCGCTGCCGTCGGGCTTTCACCCGATCTCGCCGCGCGGTATCCGCACGAGCTCTCGGGCGGGCAGCAGCAGCGGGTGGTGATCGCCCGCGCCTTGATTTTGAAGCCGCGTTTCGTGGTCTGCGACGAGCCCGTGTCCGCGCTCGACGTGTCGGTCCAGGCCCAGGTGGTCAATCTGCTCGCCCGGATGCAGCGCGAATTCCAGGTGGCCTACCTGTTCATCTCCCACGATCTCAAGATCGTGCGCCACATCTCGCACCGGGTCGCGGTGATGTATCTCGGGCAGATCGTGGAGTCGGCGCCGCGCGAGGAATTGTTCGAGCGCCCGCTGCACCCCTACACCCAGGCGCTGATCGCCGCCGTTCCGGTCCCCGATCCGACAGTGAAGCGCAAACGCCTCGTATTGCACGGGGAACCGCCGAGCCCGGTACATCCGCCCCCGGGTTGCCGCTTTCATACCCGCTGCCCGCTGGCCGAGGTCCGCTGCCGAAGTGAAGCGCCGGTGCTGAGAACCGTCGCCAGCGGACATCAGGTCTCATGCCATCTGGTAACCGGCCCGGGCGCCTCTGAACCGGAAATCACTCGATGCTCGTCATAGCCCATCGCGGTTTCTCCGGCCGCTACCCCGAAAACACGGCGCTCGCCTTCGAGCGGGCGATCACTTCCGGCGCGCACCTGATCGAAACCGACCTGCGCCTGACCCGCGACGGCTCGGTCGTGTGCTCGCACGATCCGGATCTCGCACGCATGACGGGACAACGGAAATCGATCGCCGACGCGACACTCGCCGAGCTGAAAGCGGCGCCTCTGGCGCAATCGCAGCTCCTGCTGACCCTGGGCGAGGTGCTTGCCATTGCGCGGGGGAAAGTGCGCGTGATGCTGGACGTCAAGATCGACTCGGATGCGATGCGCGCGGCGATTCTCAAGACGGTGCGGGCGGCTGGAATGGAGAGGGACGTCGTCTACGGCGTGCGCTCTGTCGACCACTTGCGCGCACTGCGTGACCTGAACGGCACATTGCCGGTGCTGGCGATGCCCTTGCGACCCGAACTGTTGTCCGGTTTTCTCGGTGGCGACATGCATGCCGCCAGGCTGTGGGAAGATGAGGTCAGCCCGCAGGCGGTTGAGTGCGTGCGCTCCAGCGGCCTGCGCCTGTGGGTGACCGCGGGGCGGCGCCCCGACGGTGAAGCCGCGGGATACATCACCGCCGGCCGACTGGAGCGCCTGATTGCGCTCGGCGCTGCGGCGGTGCTGGTGAACGATGTCGAACTCGCCGTGCGGGTAACGCGCGCCAGACAATGCATAACGTGACACCGGAGACACTTGTCCATGCGACTGCCCGCCAGCATCATTTTCGTGTTCGACGCCCTGCGCCGCGACATGATTACGGACGAGCTTGCGCCCAATCTGCGTGATTTCATTGACGGCGGCAGTGACTTTCCCTCGAGCCGCTGCGTGTTTCCATCGGTGACGCGCGTCAATGCGAGCGCGCTTGCGTGCGGCGCCGCTCCGGGCGCGACCGGCGTCGTCGCCAACAAGTTCTACGATGCCACGGTGTTCCAGGACAAAGTGGTGCACACCGGCCTCTACGACCACGTGCAGGCGGCGGAACAGGCGTATGGCGGCCGGTTCGTGAGCGCGGTGACCCTGGGCGACGTGCTTGCGGACCAAGGCAGGAAGCTTGCGGTCGTGAGTACCGGTTCCGCGGGCACAACCCATCTCCTGGATCCGCGCGCGGTGAAACACGGGCATGTGCGCCTGTGCCTCTCCGACTGGCGCGCCTCCTGTCCCGATTCGTATGCTGCCGACATCCTGCGCCGTTTCGGGCCCGTTCCACCGGCAGCGACACCAAACACGCAGCGCATCGGGCTGCAGACCCGCATCGCGCTGGAAGCGGTTGTGCCCGAGGTCGAGCCGGACGTGCTTGTCTTGTGGTTCTCCGATCCGGACTCGACTTACCACGCTTGCGGCATCGGGTCGCCCGAAAGCCGCGAGGCGATCCTCAATGTGGACCGCGAGTTCGGGCGTGTGCTGGAAGTGTGGCGGAGCGCATCCGACCGTGACCGCTGCCAGATATTCGTGTGCTCGGACCACGGGCAGGTCACCGCGCGCGAGCGCATACATGTGAAGCAGCAAATGCGGGAATCCGGCCTGCTGACCGGCACGGCCCTCATGCACGAGCAGATCTTTGCCGGCAGCACCGGCTACTACGGCGCCATCCGCGTGCGCGGCAACGATGCCCGCGAGACGGAAAGGCTGGCACGCTGGCTGCTCGCGCAGCCCTGGTGCGGCCACGTCTTTACCCCGGGCGGCAACGGCATGCTGGGCTCGGTTCCGGGTACGCTCGACCGGGCCATGCTCCTGCTCGGCGTGGACCGGGCGCCGGACGTCTACTACACCATGCGATCCGACGACGCGCGCAACGCCTGGGATGCGCCCGGGACCTGTTTTTTCGATTCATCGGAGGTGCCCGAGGGCGGCGGCGTGCACGGCGGGCTGCACGTCCTCGAGATGAACAACCTGCTTGCGGCGCAGGGGTCCCTCTTCCGCTCGGCGTACCGCTCGCCGTGGCCGGCAGGTCTTACGGACATCGTGCCCACGATCCTGCATGCGCTGGAAATGCCGCTGCCGCCGACCGCGACCGGCCGCGTGCTTGGTGAAGCGCTTGTCGAGCGGGGCTTCGAGCCGCCCGCTCCACAAAGTTCGGAACTCAGCGCCGAAACCGGGGAGAGCCGGCAGTGCGTGAAGCTCCAGCGCGTGGGTACGACCTGCTATATCGACCACGGCTGGGTCGAGGGCGTCAGGCGTTGAACGCGCGCTTCGTCGCCATCAAGATCGGCCGCGCGCTGGTGACGATGTGGCTCGTCACCACGTTCGCCTTTCTGATCCTGCGCCTCTCGGGCGACCCGATCGAGATACTGCTCGGCGACCAGGCGGAACCCGAGGTGATCGACCATTACCGTGCGCTATACGGGCTCGATCGCCCGCTCCACGAGCAGTATTTCAAGTACTTCGCGGGAATCGCGGGCGGGGATTTCGGCTTTTCTCTGGTGGACCAGCGCCCGGTTCTCACCGTGATCGCCGAAGCCGTGCCCGCCACCCTGCAGCTCGGCCTGACCGCGCTCCTGGTGAGCGTTGCGATCGGAATCCCGCTTGGCATCGTCGCTGCGCTCAACCGCAACAAGCCGATAGACCGCTTCGTGATGATCTTCGCCGTATTCGGTTTCAGCATTCCCAATTTCTTCCTCGGTATCCTGCTGATCCTGCTGTTTTCGCTCTGGCTGCGGGTGCTGCCGAGTTCCGGCATGGGCACGCTGTGGCACCTCGTGATGCCGGCGATCACGCTGGGCACGGCGGCATCGGGATCGCTCGCGCGCTTTACACGCTCATCGATGCTCGACGTGCTCAACAAGCTCTACATGCGCACGGCCGCCGCGAAGGGCGTGCCGCGTCTGCGCCGGATCCAATGGCACGCGCTGCCCAACGCGGCGATTCCGGTGGTGACCGTGCTGGGATTCCGCCTCGGCGACCTCGTCGCCGGATCCATCGTCACGGAAACCGTTTTCGCATGGCCCGGGGTCGGCCGCCTGCTGGTGACCTCGGTCTCCGGCCGCGACCTCGCGATGGTACAGGGCATCCTGCTGATGACGGCATTCACCATGGTGATCGCCAACCTGCTCGTCGATCTCGCCTACGGCTGGATCGACCCGCGCATACGCGCGAGCACGGCACAGGGCTGAGAAACGCGCGTGACACAGGCTCCATCCAGCGGCCTTGCGGACCCGGTGGCCTCGGCCGTGCGCTCGCGCTTCCGGCACCGGTATCCGCCGCTCGTGCTTGCCTCTGCCGCGCTGATTGCGGCCGTGCTCATTGTCTCCCTCGCCGCCGAACTGCTGGCGCCCTACCATTACACCACCCAGGATCTCGCGAACCGGCTCCGGCCGCCCGCATTTCTCGGAGGACCGGCGCTGTACTGGCTCGGCACCGACGAGCTGGGTCGCGACATCGTGAGCCGCCTGATTTACGCGACACGCTTCAGCGTCGTGATCGCCATACTTGGCACCGCGATCGGCGCCGCGATCGGCACCCTGCTCGGATTCATCGCGGCGCACTTCCGCGGCTTCGTCGAGGAAGCAATCATGATGCTGGTGGACGCGCAGGCTTCGCTCCCCTTTCTCCTGCTCGCGCTCGCCGTACTGGCGTTCTTCGGCAACAACCTGACGCTTTTCATCCTGATCCTGGGCATCAACGGCTGGGAAAACTACGCGCGGCTCACGCGCGGCATGGTGCTCTCGGCCAACACGCAAGGCTATGCGGTCGCCGTGCGCGCGCTCGGCGCCTCGCCCTTCATGATCTACTCGCGGCATATCCTGCCCAACATCGCGAGCGTGCTCATCGTGCAGTTCACGCTGAATTTCCCGCAGACGATCCTGCTCGAGACCTCGATGAGTTTCCTCGGGTTCGGCATCCAGCCTCCCCTCACCAGCCTCGGCCAGATGCTCGGCGCCGGGCGTGCCCACCTGCTTTCGGCGTGGTGGATCGCGGTGCTGCCCGGAACGGTGATTTTCCTCACGACACTCTCGATCAGCATCGTGGGCGACTGGCTGCGCGACCGCTTCGACCCGACCCTGCGCAACCGCTGATGCCACTGCACCGCGCCATCGCGCGGCCCCGGACCCCAGGACGTGTACATCGGCGCCGGCATGCCGCAGACACGCCGCATACGCGGCGCGTGAGACCGGCGCGCAGGCAGCTTGCGTTACGCGTCGACCTGGGAAATCCGGAACTCCACCACTGTCGGCTCGCTCCGGAGCCGATTCGACAGCGCGAGGGCGGCGCCGGGATCGACGGTGCGCAGCACCATGCGGTACTCGAAGCGGCTGCCATCGTCGATCAGGGCGTAGTTGAGGTTCGCAATCGAGAAACCGTAGCCGACGATCAGGCCGCGCAAATCGCTTTCAGCCATGATCGTGTCGCGCTGAAACTGCACCCGGAAATGAGCGTACAACTCGCTCGCCATCCGGGCTTCGATCCAGCGGAAGGCCGACAGCGTGCCGAGGGTGGCGGCAGTCGCCAGCGCCGCCGGCAGGAAAAAACCGATGCCGACCAGAATGCCGATCGCGGCGGTGATCCAGATCGACGCCGCGGTGGTGAGCCCCCGCACCGAGAGACCTTCTCTCACGATCACGCCCGCCCCGAGAAAGCCGATGCCGGTCATGATGCCCTGCGCCATGCGCGTCGGATCGACCACGACACGCTGCGCCGCACCGGCCGTGAACCAGTGGCTTTCGTACACGGTCACCAGCATCAGCAGGGCCGATGCAGTACACACCAGTGTGTGGGTGCGGAAGCCCGCCGGCCGTCCATGGTAGGTGCGTTCAAGGCCGACGACGCCGCCGGCGGCCACCGCCGCGAGCAGACGCAGAATGATATTGACGACTTCCTCGCTCATGGCGCCCTCCTGATATGCATTACCCGCGATAGATTACGCGTTGTTCACCCACCCTGCACCTTCATGCGACAGGCTTTCCGTCCCTCCCCTGCCCGTGAACCTGCCTTCAGCCTCGCGCCCCCTTCCTCATTGTTTCTGCATCGACCCGGCGTCACGCACGGAACCACGTGGCGACTGTGGCGGCGATAGATGCGAAAATCGATATCGGTGGTGAGGATGACGGGATCGGCGAGCGTTTCGGTCATGCGCACGAGGCACGCATCGGCACGACTCATGGGTACGCTTGCGTATTTCCGCATGAGTATCAGCACCGACTCGAGATTACCGGCCAGATCGAACGCAAGGACCACGGAACGGCGGCGAAGAAGCGCGCTCAGTCCGGGCCCGCCACGTCCTCCGAGAAGGTTGAACGATTCGGACAGAACGGCCTCGCAGGTTTTCCAGGGCCGTGCGAACTGCGGCGCCTGGGCCAAACGATAAGAAAATCAATCCGGCCGCGATC
>MEQT01000089.1:0-479 GCA_001770325.1 Betaproteobacteria bacterium RIFCSPLOWO2_02_64_14 | reverse complement strand
TTTTCCAGGGCCGTGCGAACTGCGGCGCCTGGGCCAAACGATAAGAAAATCAATCCGGCCGCGATCTCGCCGCACCCACCCCCGTGGGTCGGGAGCCAGTGCGAAAGCGCGCCCCCAGTGCGTATAATCGGCCTTATGTTGCTGGCTTCCACCTCCCCAAGGGAAAAAACCGCTATCGGCGCGAGTCGCGAGCAGGATCAGCGCTCAGTTGCCGAGCAATCCAGCCCACCGCTCAGAGCAAGGCAAGTGCATTCCCGTCGCATGGCTGTCTCGAGGGGTCTTTCCGTACGGCAGCTCAGGCGATATCGGGAACCGGATGATAGGTCAGTGGCAAGCTGACATGCCAGGGCCAGCTCGCGGGATCGACCGGTGGACTGCGCTCGGTGGGCAGCGGCGCCCACAATCCGAGGTGTTCGAGGATGCGCCGGATGACTCCCGGCTCCTCGACCGGCGATTATCCCGACTTCTTCGCCATCGCT
>MEQT01000088.1:7362-7951 GCA_001770325.1 Betaproteobacteria bacterium RIFCSPLOWO2_02_64_14 | reverse complement strand
CGCTCGCGAGATGGGTCACTCGGGCATAACTCGGGATCGGCAGCGTGGTGTGAGCCGCCGTCATTGCGTACATGTCGTAAGGTTCCCCGATGGAAGTGGTCTTGCCGTGGTAGCGCCGTCCATACCAGGTCGCGATGCCGCGCGCGCGGTACGGGCCGAGCGTTGTCATGGGCGTGTAGTCGCGCCCCATCACCGAATACGGGCGACTCGCGCCGCGGTGCAGAGGCTCGCGCCGCGGCACGGCATCCGCGACACTGTCAAGATCGGCCGGGGGATTGGCTCCCGGGCCATCGTCGAGATAGTAGCCGCCGCCGCGCGGCGCCGGAGGGGCTTTTGATACGGCAGGCTCGCGTTTGGTCGCCGTGCTGCAACCGCCCATCATCGCAGCGATCAGGATCACGCCCGCGATAGGGATGAGGGATGGGGGATGAGGGAGCCGCTTCGAGGATGAAGGATGAAGGATGAAGGATGAAGGAAATGCACGAGCACCAGCCCGTTGGGTTCCATCCTTTCGCCTTCTGCCTTGCTCGTTCATCCTTCCGCCTTCATCCTTGCACTCACGTCTGCACCAGCTTCCTGTGCGTCTGTA
>MEQT01000088.1:0-7355 GCA_001770325.1 Betaproteobacteria bacterium RIFCSPLOWO2_02_64_14 | reverse complement strand
TGCGTCTGTATGCTCATCAGGATCCCAAAACCGAGACAGATCGTCACGAGTGAAGTTCCGCCGTAACTGATGAGCGGCAGCGGCACGCCCACCACCGGCAGGACGCCGCTCACCATGCCCATGTTGACGAACGCATAGGTGAAAAACGTGAGCGTGACGGCGCCGGCGAGGAGCCGCGCGAAGAGGGTGGGCGCGTTGGCAGTGATGACCATGCCCCGGGCGATGGCCAGCAGGAAAACCAGCAGCAGCACCAGGTTGCCGAACAGCCCGAACTCTTCCGAGTAAACCGCAAAGATGAAGTCGGTCGTGCGTTCCGGAATGAAGTCGAGGTGGGCCTGCGTTCCTTTCAACCAGCCCTTGCCGATGAGACCTCCGGCGCCGACCGCTATGGTCGATTGTATGGTGTGATATCCCGCGCCTAGCGGATCCTGCGTCGGGTCGAGGAGCGTGAGGATGCGTTGACGCTGGTAATCGTGCAGCACCGACCACACCAGCGGCAGGCTTGCGGTGCCGGCGACTCCGATGCCGGCGATAATCTTCCACGACAGCCCGGCGAGAAACAGCACGTAGCATCCGCTCGCGAGGATGAGCACGGCCGTTCCCAGGTCCGGTTGGCGCGCGATGAACGCGACCGGCACCGCCAGCAGCACCGCGGCAATCACGTAATGCCCGACCTTGAGCGTCGCCTCATAGCGGTTGAAATACCACGCCAGCATGAGCGGCACCGCGATCTTCATCAGCTCGGAAGGCTGTATGCGCGTGAACCCGACGTTCAGCCAGCGCCGGGCGCCGTTCACGACCTCGCCGGACAGCGCCACGCCGAGGAGCAGCGCGATCCCCAGCAGATAGGCAGGCAGCGCCAGTCGCTGGAAGTAGTGCGGCGGGATGTTGGCGACCACCCACATCACGGCCAGCGCGACCAGCATGTTCACGAACTGCGCGCTCACGCGCGGGACGTTTGCGCTGGACGCGCTGTAGAGCACCATCAGGCCGGTCACCATCAATGCAAGCAGCGTGGCGAGCAGAAACCCGTCGACATGAGCAGTGAAGAACCGCGAGATGCGCCTAATCAGGTGCGCCATCGTCGTCGTCCTTGACCGCCTTTACATCGCGCCCGAGCAGATAGTAGTCTAACACCTGGCGCGCGATCGGCGCCGCGGCGCGCGCGCCGAAGCCCGAGTTCTCCACGATCACCGCGACCGCGATCTTCGGTCTGTCGGCGGGGGCATAAGCGATGAACAGGGCGTGGTCGCGAAACCGCTCCTGCACCCGGCTCTCGACGTACCTCTCGCCCTGCTTCAGGGCGATCACCTGCGCGGTCCCGGTCTTGCCGGCGCTCACGTATTGCGCGCCGGCGAAGGCGCGCGCCCCGGTGCCTTCCCTGTTCACCCCTACCAGCGCCGCCTTGATGATGGCGATGTGTTCGGGCTTCACGTCCAGGGTGCGCAGCGGCCGGGGTTCGATCAGGGTGCGGTCGCGGCTTTGGACCTCCTCGATGTAGTTCACGATGTGCGGCCGGAACATGATGCCGTCGTTGGCGATCGTGGCGATGGCCGTGGCGAGTTGCAGCGGCGTGTAGGCGTTGTAGCCCTGACCGATGCCGATGCTGATCGTCTCGCCGGCGTACCACTTCTGCTTGAAGCGGCGCATTTTCCACTCCCGGGATGGCAGGATGCCGGCGGACTCGCCGGGAATGTCGACCCCGGTGCGGCTGCCGAATCCGAGTTGGGCCATGAACCCCGAGATCGCGTCGATGCCCAGGTCGTTGGCGAGCACATAGTAATAGGTATCGCACGAGACCACGATCGACTTGTACATGTCGACCATGCCATGCCCGCCCACCTTGTCGTCGCGGAACTGATGGTTGCCGAACATGAAGTAGCCGGGATCGCTGATAGCCTGCTGCGGCGTGCGCTTGCCATACGTGAGCGCGGCGAGCGCCATGAACGGCTTGAACGTCGAGCCCGGTGGATAGGTTCCGGCGAGCGCGCGGTTCACCATCGGCCGGTCAGGCGAGTTGTTGAGCTCGCCCCAACTCTGCGGATCGATGCCGTCGACGAAGAGATTGGGATCGAATCCCGGCTTGCTCACGAACGCGAGCACCCCGCCGGTCGCGGGCTCGATCGCGACCAGCGCGCCGCGCCGGTCGCCAAAGGCGCGGTACGCCATCTCCTGCAGTTTCGCGTCCAGCGTGAGAACCAGGTTGCTGCCGGACAGCGGCGGCGTGCGGGACAGGGTGCGCACCGCGCGGCCGCTGGAATCGACCTCGACCTGTTCGACGCCGGTGGTGCCGTGGAGAAAGCGCTCGTAACTCTGCTCGAGTCCGGTCTTGCCGATATAGTCGGTGCCGCGATAATTGGCGAGCGTCTCCGCGGCCTCCAGCTGGTCGAGCTCGCGCTGGTTGATGCGACCGATGTGGCCCACGACGTGGGAGAAATATTCGCCCTGCGGATATTGCCGGAACAGCCGCGCCTTCACGTCGACCCCGGGAAAACGGTAGCGGTTTGCGGCGAAGCGGGCGATTTCCTCGTCGGAGAGCCGGGTTCTGATCGGCAGGCTCTCGAAACGCCTGCTCTCCTCGAGGAGCTTCGCGAAACGTCTGCGGTCTCTCGGTGAAATGTCCACGATCCGCGCGAGCTCATCGATGAGTGCCTTGAGGTCCGCGACCTTGCCGGGCGTGATCTCCAGCGTGTAGGCCGAATAGTTGTGCGCGAGCACCACGCCGTTGCGGTCGACGATGATGCCGCGATTGGGCACGATCGGCGCGATGGCGATGCGGTTCGCCTCGGCAAGCGTGTCGTAGTGCTGGTGCATCGCGACCTGAAGGTAGACGAAACGCGCGGCGAGCAGGCAGAACATGAGGACCACGAAGCCGCCGGCGATCGCCAGACGCACGCGAAACTGATGGAGCTCGAGCCGCGAGTTCCTGACCTCGATCCCGGGGTTGATCGCCAGTTCAGGCATGGTCGGGGTCCGGTTTCGGCCGTTGCGGCAATTTCAGCACGATCGCAAGCACGGGCCACAGCACGCCGCCCACGATGCTGCCGGCGAAGTACGGGTAACCGGGAAAGTCGCCGCCGGCGAGCAGCCTCATCACGAGCACGATCGCGTCGTTGAGGAGCAGCAGCGGAATGACGTGCAGCACCTGAGGGGTGACCGAAAACCGCTGCACCCGCCGGTGCAGCACGATGCCGGCGTAGGCGAGAATCGAATACGCGAGCGCGTGCTGGCCCAGGAGGCTCGCGTCCGCGACATCCATCAGCAGACCGAGGAGCCACGCCGCGACAAAGCCGATCCTGCGCGGCTGCTCGATGCACCAGAAGAGCAGGATCAGCGCCACAAAATCCGGGCGCGCCGCGAGCCACCATCCCGACAGGGGGAGGAGATTCATGAGCAGCGCTGCGAGCAGCGTCGCGACCATGAACGCCGGTTTCACCGGCAGCAGGATTTCCTGCGAGGGCGTGGGGCGCGCGTAGATCATCCGCCCTTCCGCGATCTCTTGGGCTGCACCGGCTTTTGCTCTTCAGGAGGCGGCGCCGGCAGTTGCCGCTCGGTGCTGACGATCAGTACGTGGGCGTTGCGGTTCACTCCGCCAAGCGGTTTGCACGTGATGCGCGCGAACAGGAAGGCGGCATTGCGTTCGACGTTCATGACCTCGGCCACCGGCAGGCCGCGAGGATACACGTCGTCGATCCCCGAAGTGACCAATCTGTCGCCGTTCTGGAAGTCGGCGTTAAGCGGGACAAAGCGCAGTTCCAGCGTGCCGTCGTTGCCGGTTCCGGCGAGCACCGCGCGCAGGCCGTTGCGCAGGTTGAGCACCGGCACCAGGTGATCCTTGTCGGTGATCAGCGTGACTTCGGCGACCCAGGGATAGACGCGCGTCACCTGGCCCACTACGCCGGTATGATCGATTACCGGCTGGCCGCTTTGCACGCCGTGTTGCGAGCCGCGGTCCACCACGATCCGTCGCGAGAACGGGTCGCGCGCCGAGTACGCCACCTCGGCCAGCTGGGATTTCACCGCCACGCGCTGGCGCGCGGCGAGCAGCTCCCGCAGCTGCGCGTTTTCCGCCTGCAACGCCTGCAGTTGCTGCAGCGCTGCCGCGCGCTCGTTGCGCTCGTGCACGAGCCGCGCGTTCTCGCCGCGGAGCGAAGCGTGGGTGACGAAAAACTCGCCCGCGCGCTGCGCAAGACCCGCCGGGGCGGCGGCGATGCGCTGCAGGGGATACAGCACGACGGAAACCACCTGGCGCAGCACCGGCAGCAGATTGAAGCGCGCATCCGCTATAAGTACCAGCAGGGACAGCACGGAACAGATCAGCAGGCGGGCGAGGGGAGTGGGGCCGGTCTTGAAAAACGGAGGAGGCTGATGTTCCATCAGCAGTGATGAGTGATGAGTGATGAGTGATGAGGTGACCTGAAAGCGGTTGCGTCCGCTCTCATTTCACAACTCTGCACTCTGCACTTTGTACTCAGCACCCGGACGTCAGTCATTCGTGAATATGCTGCCGAGCCGCTCGATCTTCTCGAGCGCCATGCCGGAGCCGCGCACCACGCAGGTCAACGGATCCTCCGCCACTACGACCGGCAGGCCGGTCTCCTCCATCAGCAGCCGGTCGATGTCGCGCAGCAGCGCGCCGCCGCCGGTGAGCACCATGCCCTTCTCGGCGATATCCGCGGCGAGCTCCGGGGGAGTCTGCTCGAGCGCGGACTTGACCAAAGACACGATGCTGTTCAGGGGGTCGGTCAACGCTTCGAGGATCTCGTTGCTCGACACCGTGAAGCTGCGCGGTATGCCCTCGGCGAGGTTGCGGCCCTTGACTTCCTTCTCGCGCACTTCCGAGCCGGGGAACGCGGAGCCGATCTCCTTCTTGATGTTCTCGGAGGTCGTCTCGCCGATCAGCATCCCGTAGTTGCGGCGGATGTAGTTGATGATCGCTTCATCGAACTTGTCGCCGCCCACGCGCGCCGAACCCTTGTAGACGAGGCCGCCCAGCGCGATGACGCCGACTTCGGTGGTGCCGCCGCCGATGTCCACCACCATCGAACCCGTGGGCTCGCCCACCGGCAGCCCGGCGCCGATCGCCGCGGCCATCGGCTCCTCGATCAGAAAAACGCGGCTCGCGCCGGCGCCGATCGCGGACTCGCGGATCGCGCGGCGTTCGACCTGCGTCGAACCGCAGGGCACGCAGATGATGATGCGCGGACTCGGCTTGAACAGGCGCGACTCGTGCACCTTCTTGATGAAATGCTTGAGCATCTGCTCGGTGACCGTGAAATCGGCGATGACGCCATCCTTCATCGGGCGGATCGCGCTGATGTTGCCGGGGGTGCGGCCCAGCATCTGTTTCGCGGCCAGCCCCACTTCCTGGATCATCTTCTTGCCGTTCGGCCCGCCTTCCTGCCGGATCGCGACCACCGAAGGCTCGTCGAGAACAATGCCTTTTCCGCGCACGTAGATGAGCGTATTGGCGGTACCGAGATCGATCGCGAGATCGTCGTTGAAGTAGCTGCTCAGAAAACCAAACATATGATGTTCCGGGTGCCTCGCATGGTGCTCTGCAATAGCGGGTTATGATACCCTATGCCGCTCCGATTTTTAAGGGTTCTTCCGTCATTTCCATGGCACTTACGCTCGACGACGTGAGGCGCGTCGCCCATCTGGCGCGCATCGAGATTTCCGACGACGGCGCGGTGTCGATCCTGCGCGATCTCACCAATATCTTCGAACTCATCGAACGCATGCAGGCGGTGGATGTGAACGGGATCGAACCCATGTCGCACGCGCAGGACCTGGCGTTGCGCCTGCGCGATGATGTGGTGACCGAACACGACCAGCATGCGCTGTTCCAGTCCGTCGCGCCGCAGGTCGAGGCCGGCCTCTATCTCGTTCCCAAGGTTATCGAGTAGCCGGACAGAGGTGCGCCGGAACCGCGGCCCGTGGTGTCGCCGTCTCCCGACACTTGCCGTGCTCCCGCCGAGCGATGCATCACGCCACCGTCAAGAGCCTGTCTGCCGACCTCGCCTCGAAGCGGCTGTCAAGCGTCGAGGCAACCCGGCATTTCCTGCGCCGTATCAAAGCCTTAGATTCGCAATACCGCAGCTTCATCACGCTCGATGAGGAGCGAAGTCTCGCCCAGGCGCGCGCGGCTGACGCGCGACGTGCCGCGGGCGGGGCAGGGCCGCTGACCGGTGTCCCGGTGGCCCAGAAGGACATCTTTTGCGCCAAAGGGTGGCTCACGACCTGCGGCTCAAGGATGCTTGCCAATTTCGTGTCCCCCTATGACGCGCACGTCGTCGAGAAGCTCAATGCGGCGGGCGCGGTCAATATCGGCAAGACCAACATGGACGAGTTCGCGATGGGCTCGTCGAACGAAACCTCGTACTTCGGGCCGGTGCGCAACCCGTGGGACAAGTCCACGGTTCCCGGCGGAAGTTCAGGCGGCTCGGCAGTGGCGGTCGCGGCACGCTTCGCTCCCGCGGCCATCGGCACCGATACCGGCGGATCGATCCGCCAGCCTGCGGCGATGACCGGCATTTGCGGGCTCAAACCCACCTACGGCGTCGTATCCCGCTACGGCATGGTCGCCTTCGCGTCGAGCCTCGACCAGGGTGGTCCGCTGGCGCAGACGGCTGAGGACATGGCGTTGCTGCTGAACGTGATGGCGGGGTTCGATGCGCGGGACTCGACAAGCCTCGAGCGTGCGCCCGAGGACTACACGCGCGAGCTTGCCAGGCCCTTGTCCGGGCTCAGAATCGGGCTGCCGCGGGAGTATTTTGCCGCCGGCCTCGCCCCGGACGTCGACCGCGCGGTGGGCGAAGCCGTGGCGGAATTGAAGCGGCTCGGCGGCGAAGCGGTCGAGGTGAACCTGCCCAACATGGAACTGGCGGTGCCGGTCTATTACGTGCTGGCGCCGGCGGAGGCGTCCAGCAATCTCGCGCGCTTCGACGGCGTGCGCTATGGTTTCCGGGCGCCCGAGTATTCCGATCTCCTCGACATGTACAAGAAGACGCGGGCGCAGGGCTTTGGCGCGGAGGTCAAGCGCCGCATACTCATCGGCACCTACGTCCTGTCGCATGGCTATTACGATGCCTACTACATCCGCGCGCAGAGGCTGCGCCGGCTGATCGCGCAGGACTTCGCGGCTGCATTCGAAAAATGCGATGTGATCATGGGGCCCACGAGCCCCACCACCGCGTTCAAACTCGGCGCGAAAGCGGGCGATCCGGTGCAGATGTATCTGTCCGACATCTACACGATCGCGGTCAATCTGGCGGGGCTGCCCGGCATGTCCATACCCTGCGGCTTCGACGCTGCGGGATTGCCGATCGGACTGCAGATCATCGGCAACTACT
>MEQT01000087.1 GCA_001770325.1 Betaproteobacteria bacterium RIFCSPLOWO2_02_64_14 | reverse complement strand
CTACGGCCGGCTGCGTCCGCTGCACACCAACGCGGTCATTTTCGCGTTCGGCGGCAGCGCGCTGTTCGCCACTTCGTATTACGTGGTGCAGCGCACCTGCCACACGCGCCTGTTTTCCGACGGGCTGGCGGCGTTCACGTTCTGGGGTTGGCAGGCCATCATCGTTCTCGCGGCGGTGACCCTACCGCTCGGCTACACCTCCGGCAAGGAGTACGCCGAGCTCGAGTGGCCGATCGACATCCTCATCGCGCTGGTCTGGGTGGCGTACGCGGTGGTGTTCTTCGGCACCCTCGCCAAGCGCAAAATACCGCACATCTACGTCGCCAACTGGTTCTTTGGTGCGTTCATCATCACGGTAGCGATCCTGCATATCGTGAACAGCGCGGCAGTGCCGGCCGGTTTCTGGAAGTCGTACTCGGCCTACGCCGGCGCGCAGGACGCGATGGTGCAGTGGTGGTACGGCCACAATGCGGTCGGCTTCTTCCTCACCGCCGGGTTCCTCGGCATGATGTATTACTTCATCCCCAAGCAGGCTGGGCGGCCGGTCTATTCCTACCGCCTGTCGGTGGTGCATTTCTGGGCGCTGATCTTCACCTACATGTGGGCGGGGCCCCACCATCTGCACTACACGGCGTTGCCAGACTGGGCACAGTCGGTCGGTATGCTGTTCTCCCTGATACTGCTCGCGCCGTCCTGGGGTGGCATGATCAACGGCATCATGACGCTGTCCGGTGCATGGCACAAACTGCGCACCGACCCGATCCTCAAATTCCTCATCGTGTCGCTTTCGTTCTACGGCATGTCCACGTTCGAGGGGCCGATGATGTCGATCAAGACCGTAAACGCGCTCTCGCATTACACCGACTGGACCATCGGTCACGTCCACAGCGGTGCGCTCGGATGGGTAGGCCTGGTTTCCATGGGCTCGATCTACTACCTGCTCCCGCGGCTCTTCGGCCGCACCGAGATGCACTCGGTACGCCTCATCAACGTTCACTTCTGGATCGCGACCGTCGGCATCGTGCTCTATATCGCCGCGATGTGGATTGCGGGCGTGATGCAGGGACTCATGTGGCGGGCGGTGAGCGACGACGGGACGCTCACCTACACCTTTGTCGAGAGCGTCAAGGCCACCTATCCCTTCTACGCGATCCGGCTGCTGGGGGGAGTGCTCTACCTCGGCGGCATGCTGATCATGTTCTACAACATGGTGAAGACCGTGAGCGCGCCGCGGCCTGTGGACCTGAAGATTCCCGAGCCCGCGGCGGCTCACTCCTAGGAATTCGCCGGAATGACTTCCTGCGAATTCCTAACGCAAGCCCGTGCCGGGCTTGCAACCGAACGAAGTAGGAAAGGATGTTTCGGAGATCAATGAGGACAACAGTGCAAAAAGCGCGCTTCTTCAATCCAATGTTGCCGCCTGCCTGCGGGCGGTTTTGCATAAGGATTGTGCCGGGGCATCGCCCGGCACAATCCTGGGGAGCAGCGCATGCTCTCCCATGACATGATCGAGCGCAACCAGGCGCTCATGATCGTCCTCGTCATCCTCGTGGTTGCGGTGGGCGGACTGGTGGAGATCGTGCCGCTCTCGTTCACCCGCTCCGTGACGGAGCCGGTGGCGGGGCTGAAGCCGTACACGCCGCTGCAGCTCACGGGCCGGGACATCTACATCCGGGAAGGGTGCTACAACTGCCACTCGCAGATGGTGCGGCCGTTTCGCGCCGAAGTCGAGCGTTACGGCCATTACTCGGTGGCGGGCGAGTTCGTCTACGACTATCCGTTCCAGTGGGGTTCGAAGCGCACCGGCCCGGACCTGCATCGCGTCGGCGGACGCTACTCGGACGAGTGGCACCGCATACACCTGATGAATCCCCGCGACGTCGTGCCCGAATCGAACATGCCCGCCTATCCGTGGCTGGCGAAAGCAGCGGCGGCTGCCGAGGACATCGAGGCGAGGATGCGCGCTCTGCGGGTGGTGGGCGTCCCGTACGCCGATCAGGACCTCGCCGGGGCCAGGGCGGATCTCAAGGACAAGACGGAAATGGACGCGCTGATCACCTATCTCCAGGTTCTCGGCACCGCGGTCAAACAGAAGCAATGACGACGATGGACATCAATCTCCTGAGAAGCCTGGTGACCGTCGCGGCGCTCGCCGCGTTTTTGGGCGTCGTGTGGTGGGCCTATGGCCCGGCGCGCCGGGAACGGTTCGAGCGCGATGCACTGCTGCCGTTCACCGAGGGCGAAGACAAGGGAGCGCGGCAATGACCAGCCAGTTCACGAGTGTGTTCTGGGATATTTACATCGGCGCGATCACGCTGGTGTCGATCGTCGCCTGCGCCGTATTCCTCAAGGTGCAAAGTGTGCGCAAGCCGGTCGAAGCCGACACCACGGGCCATATCTGGGACGAGGATCTGCAGGAATACAACAACCCCATGCCGCGCTGGTGGGCATGGCTGTTTTACCTTACCGTGTTTTTCTCGCTTGGATACCTGGTGTTCTACCCGGGACTCGGCAGCTTTGCCGGGATACTCGGCTGGTCGCAGGTGACGCAGCTCGAGGAAGAAACCCGTGCGGCCGACGCGCGGTTCGGCCCGATCTACGAGAAATTCGCGGCGCAGGAGGTGACCGTCGTGGCGAAGAGTCCCGAGGCGCTCGCGATCGGGCAGAAGCTCTTTCTCAACCATTGCGCCCAGTGCCACGCCTCCGACGGCGCCGGCAGCCGCGGTTTCCCCAACCTGACCGACATGGACTGGCTGTGGGGCAGCACGCCCGAGGCGATCAAGACCTCGATCACCGAGGGACGCCTCGGGGTGATGCCCCCATGGGGTCCGGCGCTGGGCGAGCAGGGCGTGAAGGACGCGGCACATTACGTCATGTCTCTCTCGGGCATGCCGGCGGACAACGTTCGCGCGGCGCGCGGCAAGGACCTCTTCGATAAGACGTGCATGGCCTGCCACGGACCCCAGGGCAAGGGCAATCCGGCGATGGGCGCACCGGACCTGACCGACAAGGCATGGCTGCACGGCAGTTCGGAGGCGCAGATTATCGAAACGATCTCCAAGGGCCGCACCGACCAGATGCCGGCGCACAAGGATGTCCTTTCCCCGGCGAAGATCCATCTGCTTAGCGCTTACGTCTACTCGCTCTCGCGCAGCGGCGCTGTTGCACCTCATCGAAAATGAGTTTCGAGGCGAAGGCATGGCTCAACCTTCCCTCACGGTGGTGAACAAAAATAAGACAATCCACGAGGCCTATCCTCCTGCCCCAGCGGCAACCGGGAACGCGACCGTAATCGAAACGGAACTCTACGCCGCCGACGAGAAGATCTATCCGCGCGCGGTGGGCGGCTGGTTCGCGGTCTGGCGCTGGTTGCTGGTATGGGCGACGCAGATCGCGTTCTACGGCGGGGCCTGGCTCACCTGGAACGGCCGCCAGGCGGTGCTGTTCGACATCGCACACCGCAAGTTCTACATCTTCGGCCTCGTGTTCTGGCCGCAGGACATCATTTATCTTGCGGTACTGCTCATCATCGCCGCGCTGTCGCTGTTTCTTTTCACCGCGGTTGCAGGAAGGCTGTGGTGCGGCTACGCCTGCCCGCAGACCGTCTACACCGAGATCTTCATGTGGATCGAGCGCGTGATCGAGGGCGACCGGGTCAAGCGGATGAAGCTGGATCGGGCGCCGCGGAGCCCGCGCAAGCTCCTGCTCAAGTCGGCGAAGCATGCGATCTGGATCCTGTTGTCCCTTTGGACCGGTTTCACGTTCGTGGGCTACTTTACCCCCATCCGCGAGCTGTCGGGCGAGGTGATGAGCGTTTTCACCTGGGTCGGCGGCGGCCTCGCCCCCACCCTGGGCCCATGGGAAACGTTCTGGTGCCTTTTCTACGGCTTTGCCACCTACGGCAATGCCGGCTGGATGCGCGAGCAGGTTTGCATCTACATGTGCCCGTATGCGCGCTTCCAGAGCGCGATGTTCGATCGCGACACGCTGATCATCACCTACGACGCGGACCGCGGCGAACCGCGTGGCGCGCGGGCGAAGAGCGTCGACCGCGCGGCGCGCGGACTGGGCGACTGCGTCGACTGCAGTATCTGCGTGCAGGTCTGCCCGACGGGCATAGACATCCGCGACGGCCTTCAATACCAGTGCATCGGCTGTGCTGCGTGCATCGACGGGTGCGACCATGTGATGGACAGGATGGGCTACCCGCGCGGCCTTATCCGTTATTCCACGCAGAACGCGCTCGAACGGAAATTCACGCGTGCGCAAATGCTCGCGCACACGTTCCGCACCCGCGTGCTCGTCTACACCGGAATCGTGTGGGCGGTGATCATCGCGGCCGCCATCGGCCTTTATGTGAGGGTCCCTCTCAAGGTCGACGTCATTCGCGACCGCGCGGCGATCTCGCGCGAGGTCGAGGGTGGCGACATTGAGAATGTGTATCAGCTACAGATCATTAACACGTCCGAGCGCGGCCGTGTGTTCGACATCGAGGCGGTGGGCCTTCCGACGATGCGCCTGGACGGGGAGACGCACGTCGAGTTGCCTGGCACCGGCAGCCGCCTGGTGCCGCTGAGCGTGCGCGTGCATGTCGGGCCGGGCGCTGTTGCGTCCGGCACGCACCGCATCGAGTTCCTGGTGCATGCCCACGACGACCCGGCGGTGTTCGTGCGCGAGACGTCGATTTTCATCGTGAGGTGAACCGTGATTAAATGGGGTCGGAGTAACTTTTCCGGTCAAGTCGACCGGAATGTCCTGCTGAACGGTGGAAAAGTTACTCCGACCCCATTTAAGCCGTGGTACCGCGAGCCGTGGCCGTGGATCCTGATGGCTGCGCCGGCGGCTGCGATCGTGGCCGGCGCCGTCACGGTCTGGCTTGCCGTCGCCACGTCGGACGGCCTGGTCGCTGACGACTACTACCGGCGCGGCCTCGCGATCAACCGGGAACTGCGGCGCGACCAGGCCGTGCTTGAACGTGAAATCGTAGCGCGTATCGAGGCGCGGGGCGGCATGCTGCGCGTTCTTCTCGGCGGCGGGCATGCGTCGCCCGAAGCACTGTTCGCGCAACTCGTGCACCCGACCCGCGCGGGATACGACCAGAGGCTGCGCCTGCCGCGCGTCGCGCCCGGCGTCTACGAGACCGGCTTGCCGGCGCTGCCCGCCGGGCGGTGGCGGCTGGTGCTCGAGGACCCGCGGGGCGAATGGCGCATCGTGAAGGAGGGACTATGAACAGGGCGATTCACATCCTGTGGCCGTCGTTCATCATCGGCGGCGCGGGCGAGGTGCTGTTTTTCACCGTTTTCGACCCGACGGAGCTTTACCTCTTCGGTGAACCCACGAGCCTGAGCCGGCTTGCGGTGTACTCCATCGGGTTTTTTTTATGCTGGGCGTTCGCGGCGGCATCGAGTGCGTTCACGTGCTTCCTGCAGCGCACCGCCGATGAGGTGAACCGCTGCCCGCTGCCTCCGCTGCAACGGCCCCCGGGCTGTCCCAAGCGCGAGGATCCCGAGGCCTGCTGCGAACCGGTGAGCGGCCGGCGCTGACATGTACGGCATGCATGAGCTTACGCTTGCGGCCGTGTTCCTGGCGGGACTTGCGGGCGGCGTGCATTGCGCCGCGATGTGCGGTCCGCTGGTCAGCATCGTGGGCGGCCCGCGGCCGGAGAGCCCGAACCGGTGGCAGTGGCTGGCGCACGCGCTCGCCTACAACGCCGGCCGGATCTCAACCTACGTCCTGGCGGGCGCGCTTACGGGCGCAGTGGGTGCGGCCGGGCTTGCCCTGCGCGGTGAACCGCTCACGCAACAGATCCTGCTGGCCGCGATGAGCGTGGCGCTGATCGTGATCGCCGCCTGCGTCGCCGGCGTGACGCCGCTCGTGCGCGCCATCGAAGGTGCCGGCGCGGTGGCGTGGCGCCGCATCCAACCGTACTCGCGCTGGTTTCTGCCGGCCAACACCCCGGCGCGCGCGTTCGGCCTGGGACTCGTCTGGGGCTGGCTGCCTTGCGGCATGGTGTATGTCGCGTTGATCGCGTCCCTTGCGACCGCCGATCCGCTGCACGGCGCCATGGTGATGGCAGCCTTCGGTGCGGGGACGCTGCCCAACCTGCTCGCCATAGCGGCGTGGTTCAGGAACGTCCCCCGCCTTGCCAAAGGGCGGCTCGCGCGCGCGCTCATCGCCGTGGTGATCGCGGGAGTGGGCGTGGTGGGGATCGCCAGGGCGGTGCAGCCCGCGCACGCGTCGGGCGATGGCGCATGGTGCCTGACGCTTCCCGGGATTGCCGCGATGTTCGGCGGCGGGCTGTGACATGAGCACGGCGGGGGCATCCAGCTGTTTTCATTGCGGTGAGCCGGTGCCCGGCGGCACCCGCTTCAGCGTCATGATCGACGGTGCGTTGAGGCCCATGTGCTGCGCCGGTTGCGCGGCCGTCGCCAGCACCATCGCCGAGCACGGTCTCACCGGCTACTACCTGAATCGCAGCGAACTGCCGCAGCGCGACCTCTCCGACTCACCGCGGACGGAGGCGCTTGCCGTATACGACATTCCCGCCGTGCAGAAACCGTTCGTGCGCGTCTCCGCTGGCGGCATCAGGCAGGCAGCGCTGCTCATCGAAGGTATCACTTGCGGAGCTTGCGCGTGGCTGATCGAGCGCCGGCTGCGGCGCCTCGACGGCGTGTTGGGCGTTGCGGTGAATCTCGCAGCGCGCCGCGCCCAGGTCGAATGGGACGACGAACGGATCCGCTTGAGCGCGATACTGCGGGCGATTGCGGACCTCGGCTATCGCACGCAGGGATTCGATCCCGTGACCGGCGAATCCGCGGCGCTGCGCGAGCGTCGCGTCATGCTGTGGCGACTGTTCGTGGCGGGCCTCGCCATGATGCAGGTCATGATGTACGCATTGCCCGCCTACCTCGCCGATGGGGACATGACGACGGAAGTGGAGCAGCTCATGCGCTGGGCGAGCCTCACGCTGACGGTTCCCGTGATCCTGTGGTCGGCGGCGCCGTTCTTCACGAGCGCGTGGCGTGATCTTTACGCGCGGCGTGCGGGGATGGACACGCCCGTGGCGCTGGGCATCGCCATCGCCTTCGCGGCGAGCGTGTGGGCGACAGTGAGCGGCCGCGGAGAGGTCTATTTCGACTCGATCGCCATGTTCGTGTTTCTGTTGCTCGGCGCCCGGTATCTCGAGACGATGGCGCGCGCGAGGGCCGCCGAATCCCAGCAGCGATTGGTGAGGCACACGCCGGCGGTGGCCGACCGCCTCGTACCCGGTGCCGACCCGGCGGCCACGGAGCAGGTCGCCGCGGTTCAGCTTGTGGCGGGTGATCTCGTGCGCATTGCGCCCGGCAGCATCGTTCCCGCGGACGGCGTGGTGACGGCT
>MEQT01000086.1:13832-18023 GCA_001770325.1 Betaproteobacteria bacterium RIFCSPLOWO2_02_64_14 | reverse complement strand
AGAATGGCGCGCCAGTGAGGAATGCTGCTCCTGCCAAAAAGCTCGCGCACCGCTTCCGTCCAGCTCCTCTCGGGATCGTATGCCGCGGGATGCCTGGCATAGTCGAAACAAGTGGCGAGGGGAATAAGGCTCAAACTCTCCTGCATCAGAGGATTGTTCAGATAGCCGTAAACGACCTCCGGCAGGCGCGAGTCGCGGCCGGTCAGGGGAGCAAGGTGCATCTCATCGCTCATCGAGAGATCGTTGACCGGGTAGTTGTCCCAGAGTATCAGGGGATGCCTCATCTGGTGCGCCACTTTGCGCGCATGGGCCAGGGAGATTCTCCGGGGCACGATGGCCCGACCGGTCCAGAGACAGGCAACAGATTCAGGCAGATGTCTGGCGAGGGTTTCCCAGAAGCGGGGCTCGAAGGAGCCGAACATGCGCGCGAGTCGGGGATCTTCCGTGTAACGGGAGGGACAGATCCACCACTCCACTTTTTTCCAGGACGCCGGCTGCCGTTCGAGGATCTTCTCCAGCCATAGTCCTTCGGCTTTGGCCAGGCTGCCGTTGAAATGCTTTCGATCTTCCGCGTGGCTCAGGCATGAGGGGATGTCATCAAACAGCACCGCGAAGGTTCGCACGCCGGCATCGTAGAAGCGCGCGGCCTTCTCGAGCAAAGCCTGCGCGGGCGCCGGCGCCGAGAACCGCAGCCCCTTTCCGGGGTGGAAGGCGTAAACAAAATCAATGCGCTGCTCTTGCGCGGCCCTGATGAGGCCCAGAAGCATTTTCCATTCTCCCTTCGGATAGGGTTCCCGCCAGCGCTCGCGGTGATAAGGGTCGTCCTTGGGGGCGTAGAGATAGCTGTTCATCCCCCTCTTGGCGCCGAACCGGAAAAGGGCCCTGCGGTGCGGCATGCTCCAGGGAGGTCCGAAGAATCCTTCGACGACTCCGCGGCGTTGAAAGGTGGGCCCGCGTCGCATGTAAGGTTAGTCCCAATCTGCAAGTTTATCGTGAGGCAAGGTCCAGCAGCGTGTTGAATGGTGAAGCGGTAGCGGCTCCCGATTACAGCATGTTACGCGACCTGGATTGCACGCGGGCGTTGCCATCGATTCGGACTCAAGACTCGAATGTCGGGGGATAATTCCTCAGGTTGCCCGTAACGTGGAAGGCCAGTTAGGCCGATATCTGCCAATCAGCCCCCCACCCCCTATGTCGCTTATGACTCGGGAGCGCCAGGCTCGGTGCAGACATCGGCCCCGTAATGTTCCCGGATCCTAATGAGGAAATCGCCCGTGGGCGGGGCGCAGGCGAAAACGCTTCTTGATGGGACGCCCAGTGAGCGATCGTAAGTTCCCCCGTACCAGAAAGTCACCGTAACGACCGCCTGCCGCCATTTCCTACTCCTGCGTGCCGGAAACGACCATCGCGACAAGCCGGCCGCCGCTGACGACAGACGTCGTCCCTGCGAAGCCTGGCCCGGATGCCGTTATTGAGCGTCACCTGTCCACGTGACACCAAACCACACCACCCCGCCTCCTGTTGGAGGCACCCCGCCCGGCCCGACACGATGCAGCGTGTCGGGCGTTCGCCGGCTCGGACACGCGCAGGCGTGTCCGTCGAAACCCCGGCTCACCCTCGTGATAGGAGGGGAGTTTTCCGCTGACTTTCAAGGAATCGTGGGCGCGGGGCGGATGCGCCAACCGGCGTTCTCAGCCCAGTAGCCCGCGCAAACTCTGATTGACTTCAGCGCTGTGATGGCGCGCGGTCTTGCCGCTTGGAGGAAGAGCCTCCTCGTAGAAGAATCCCGGAAGCTCATCGTCCGCTTCGGTAAACCCGGCCGCTTTATTGAACTCCCACTCCATGCGCAGCGCTTCGAGCCCGAGCGTCTGGAGGAAGGAGGAGTCGAGGTTCGTGCCATGCGCGTCATTGAGCGCGTTAACGATGAGGTCGGCGCTGACGCTGGTCACGGAGCGCCCGAAAATGCACAGACCCAGGGAATCCGCCGCGGCACAGGCCGTCTGGATCCCCAGACTGGCCGCCACCAGTTCTTCAGTCGACTTGCCCTTGCAGTCGAAAACCGGCAGGTTGCCCGTGGTGTGATCCGCCCCTTGCGCCGTGACCATCATTGAAATCCCCGTGACCTCGCTCACTCGGGGATCATAGGCGCTGATGCCTTGCTTCTTGATGACGGGAATGCGCGCGACCTTGTAATGGGAACCCACTCGGGCAGTTCCCTGCGCCAGGAGGCGGCCGCGCGTGTTGCCCCGGCGAATGTCCTCCAGAGCCTCCATCATGAATCCGACATCACCGAACGCACCCTGCCCGGCTTGCATCAGAACACCCAACATGGCGCCCACTTCAATGGTATCGACCCCAAGGTCGTTGGCGACGGCATTCAGCCGGGCAACGTCGTCCGGGTCCTTCAGTCCGCAATTGCTGCCCATCAGGCCGAGCGTCTCGTATTCAAGCGGCGACACGATCTCCTTGCCCTTCTCATCGACATAGACGTTGCTGCATTCGATCACGCAGCCCGGCATGCAGGCGTGCGAAGGCTGCCCGCCGCGGCTCACATTCCTCCTGTAAATATGGTCCCCGCCGAGTTTCAGAGTTTCCTGCGAGGCTTCCACCAGCCGGCCGGCGCTGAAGTTGCGGACCGGGAGCCCGCCGATCTGGTTGGTGATGTCTGCCATATTCGCGGTGCCGATGCGCTTGAAGGTGTCGATCGCCGGTTCCTTGTTCAGCCTGCTGCTGTACTCGCGGATCGCTCCCATGAGTTTCTTGCGGTCGTGGAAAGTCGGCATCTTGTGCATGTCCACGACGATCGCCTTGACCTTCTTGCTGCCCATGACGGCGCCGACGCCGCCACGGGCTGCGAGCCGCGACGGCCGCCCGTCGGTGTCTGCGAAGGCAATGCCCGCCACCAGACCGAGATATTCACCGACCGGACCGCACAAGGCGAAACTGACCTTCTTGCCGTATCTCTCGAACAGCAGCGCCGCAACCTCGTTGTTGCCCTTGCCCAGGTAGGGCTCGGCGCTCTCGAAGGTGATGCTCCCATCCCTGGTGATGCGGATGACGACCCAGTCGTCTGCAGCACCATGAAGGGTGAACCCGGCGGTCTCAAGCTGGCCCAGAGCGAAGGCGAAGGTGCCGCCCGAATTCGCCTCCTTGATGCCGCCGGTGAGCGGGCTCTTGCAACCGACACTGAGCCGGTTGGCATTGGAGAAATTCGTGCCCGCGAACGGCCCCGCGGAGAAAATCAGCGAGTTCTCCGGTGACAAAGGATCGACGGTCGCCACCCCGCGCTCGAGCAAGGTCTTCGCGATGTAATGCCGGCCGGCGCGGATGATGGCCTCGCCGCGCAATTCCTCAGTCTCGACCGAGCGATCCCGGAGATTGATGTGCAGGTACTTTCGCATGTTGACCCCGCCCTATGAGATTGGAAACTCGCACCACGACAGACAATTATTCCGCCCCTTGCCGGATACCAGCATCGCCATGACCATGCCGACCATCCCCACGTTGAGCAGCACCATCGCACTCTTCCATTTCCAGGCGCCCGCCATGCCGCCGCTCATCCACACGCCTGTGCCACGAATTACAGGGAATCTTAGGAGTACACGGGGGTTAGACTTTGAGCCAAGTCAAGAAAGAAGTCGGAATTCCACCGTCAGGTCTTCCCTGCGCGCCAGAACTGCCGGTGGGAGCGCGGAACCGCAAGAGCGAGGCGTGCGTCAATGCTCGACGTTCATGCCGAGCGCCTCGACGTCTTCCGGCTTGAAAATCGCCGACAACGAATGGGTGGTGCCGCCGGGTGCGAAGCTGAACGGATCGCAGCATCAGAGCTACAAAGCGGGCGGGCTTTATGTGAACTTCCACAGCGCGAAGTACAAAGGCGGCGAGATTCGCGGCCAGCTCCGACCAGGCGGCAGTAGCGGCCGCAGCAGCGGCTATTGATCTTGCGCAAGAGCCGCTTGGGCGCGGCTCATTTGCAAGGTTTACGAGGCCGACCGGCTCGAATGTCCGGTCCTGGCCGATCAGCGCCCTGTCACCAACGGGCGCAAATCGACCGAGGCTGTGTGAAAACTCGCCGAGAACGCAGATTGCAAAAATCCGGCCTCGCAGATCGCGCTGTTATCGAATATTGGAGGTCGGAGTAATGGCTTCAGTATCCCGAAATTCGAGTCAGCGGCGATTTTTCACGCAGCC
>MEQT01000086.1:0-13820 GCA_001770325.1 Betaproteobacteria bacterium RIFCSPLOWO2_02_64_14 | reverse complement strand
GCAGCCTCGATCCATTCCAGACTTCTACTCCAACCTGATGTTGACCTTCTTTGCGATGCGTCCAAACTTGGTGATCTCTTGCTTTATAAACCGCCCGAGGTCACTCGGGCCCAAATAATCCACCTCTCCGCCACCGTTCAAGAACCACTTCTTTACTTCATCGAGAGCCAGAACTGCTTTGATCTCATTGGTCAGCCTGTCCACGATCGGCGCTGGTGTGCCACTTGGTGCGAGGAACGACCACCAGTTGGCGTTTTCGAACCCGGGCAGGTCGGCCGCCTCCGCGACGGTCGGAACGTCAGGCAGCAGCGCGCTGCGCTTCAATCCACCGGTACCGAGTGCGCGCAACCTGCCGGATTTGATATGGGGCAACGCCTGCACGATATTGCTGAACGAGGCGTCGCTGTGGCCCCCGAGGATATCGATAAGCGCGGGGCCGCCGCCCTTGAAAGGGACGACCCTCATGTCAATGCCGGTCAGCCCTAAAAAGAGGAGGGTTCCAAGGTGCGGAGCTGAGGCGACTTCTCCAGACGCCATAATCAGCTTACCCGGTTTCTGCTTCGCCACCGCAATGAGCTCTTTTACTGAGTTGGCGGGAACGCTCGAATTGACGATAAGAATGAACGGCCCAGTTCCAAGCTTCGCGATGGGGGCAAAGGACTTTATCGGATCGTACGGCGTCTTCCGGGTTGCAGCGAGGGTGGCATATGAGGCGGAAGCAAGCACCATCGTATAGCCATCCGGAGTCGATCGCGCCGCTGATTCATATCCGATTACGCCTCCTCCGCCGGCGCGGTTAATGACAACTATCTGCTCTCCAAGGCGTTCGGACAACTTGGCGGCGATCGATCGGGCCACAAAGTCGTTGGAACCGCCCGGCGACACAGCGACGATGGCCCGCACCGGCCTCTTCGGGTAAACGTCGGCCGCCGATGCGACGGATGGGAATATGAGCAGTGTTGAAACTGCGATCAGTCTTCTAACGATGCTGTGTGGCATGGGTTTCCCCCTCGGTAGTCAAAGTAGCTTTTAGTCTCTATCTTAGACGAAAGCAATAATATCCGGCCGTGGCCGTTTGCGACTATCGGGCACGTTGGGCAAAGCGGCTCACCCCTGCCGTCCGAGACTGACAACGCCCCGGATCTCCCTCCGAAAGGCGCGTGCATGTCACAATCCGGGTTGATGATGAAATACCGGATCACCCGCGAGAACCTGCTCGACGGCAGCCACCACGCGCGGGTTCGCGCCGGTCAGAGCCCGTTGATCGTCAGGGCGAATTCAACCCACACCCGCCGTTCAGGAAGCCGGCGACGGCGGTTCCCGGCCTACGCCATGAACATCCCCCCGTTGATGTCGATCAGCGTCCCGTGCACGTACGACGCTCCTGGCGAAGCGAGGAACACCACCACCGACGCGACTTCTTCGACGGTGCCGATGCGACCCAGCGGAACACGCGCACGGATCGCGGCGCGTTCGGCGTCGGTGTAGGTGTCGAACTTCGCCTGCACGCGCTCGGAAGCGATGATGCCCGGCGCGACCGCGTTCACGCGGATGCCGAAGGGACCCAGTTCCTTCGCGAGATGGCGGTTGAGGCCCGCGAGACCCGACTTCGCCGCGGTGTAGGCGATCCCCGAAAGGTTGCTCGCCTGGCGCGAGGCGATGGACGCCACCGTGACGATCGCGCCGGACCGCCGGGACTTCATGTGAGGCGTCACCACCTTGCAGGTCCGGAAAACACTCGTGAGATTGAGGTTGAGGGTATCGAGCCAGTCCGCGTCGGGCGTTTCGTCAGATGTCATGGGGCGGGCAGAAGTACCTCCACCCGCGTTGTTCACCAGAATATCGATGCGCCCATGACGATCGATCACCGTTCGTACCATTGCCTCGATGGCAGCGGCGTCGTGCATGTCGCACGTCACGACGGAATCGGCGCCTCCGGCCTCGCGCACGAGACGCCCGGTTTCCGCCAGCGCCTTCGCATCGCGCGCCGTGGCAACGACGGTGTGGCCTTGCGCACCGAACGCAATGCAGATTGCGCGACCGATCCCACGGGATCCGCCGGTGACAAGCGCGACAAGCGAATTCATTGCAGGGTGGGGTCGGCCATACACGCAGGATTATTCGATCACTCGAGCGGCCTGCAGCAGGATTTCCCCTGGAATCGTAATGCTCAGCGCCTTCGCGGTCTTGGCGTTGACCACCAGCTCGAACTTCGTGTGCTTAATGGGGACACGCACAATTTTCGCGAACGATCTTCTCGGGTGAATGTCTGGTTTTGGCAGTTGGAAAAACTTGTGTGCGTCCCCATTTCGCCGTCAGCGCGGCGTAACGGCCGCCAGTGCCTCGGTGAGCTTTGGCGCGCGATCCAGGTTCCACCAGGCATTGACGGCTTCTTCCACCTGGTTTGCGGGAAGGCACATGCGTGCGCAGTAGCGGAACTTGTCCTTCAGTTCCTGCTCGGAAAGCGGATCTGCCGGGGCGCCGTGCATCGTGTGCCGGTTTACGCGCCTGGAAAGCCTTTCACCGTTCCTCAACGTAATGGTCACCGGATTGCAGGTCGGGGCATGCTCGTAGTCCGGATCCCAGTTGCTCATCACGTTGATGTGCGTCTTCTCCCGCGCCGCGCGATATTCGGGCCGATCTAGCTTGGCGTCCGTGAAGCTCTCGATGTTGATCTTCCTGTCGACCAGCGCGGTGGCGATGTTGTAGTGGATCGAGAACTTGCCCTGAAATCCATACGTGGGGTTCGGATGGAGAAGCACGTGCGAAATCGCAGGCACGTTGTCGACATCCACACACGCCACGTCGTCCGGGCTGACGTTGTGCTCGTTCAACAAGGCGGTCAGCGAATCGAGCGCTCCCTGGTTGGAACCGCAGCACGGGTATTTCTTGATCACGATGGTGTTCTTGGAAAGCCAGGTCTTGCCGAGGTTGGCGGTCATTTTTTCCGGGTCGTACTTGCCCTCGCCGATATACGCGTGCGCCCAACCGACCCTGCTCTCGATGAACGAGTCGGTGGCGAGCCAGCCCTGTTTGGCGAGCGAGGCCGCCATGACACCCGAGCGGCAGGACATCCCTGCGTGCAGCGGCTTGGTGTGCGTGCCGAAGTTCTGCAGGATGCCGCTGGGCATGGAACCCGCGAGGCCGAACGCCATGACCGTCTGCTGCGTGGTCAAGCCCATCAGCCGCGCGGCTACCGCGGTTGAGCCGATAGTGCCGAACGTCGCGGTGGAGTGAAAGCCCGTGAGGCCTTGCACGTTTTGCGCGCCCCTGTTCAGGTGCACCGCCACCTCGAACCCGAGGACGTACGCGGTGAGGATATCGCGTCCCGACTTGCCAAGCAGTTCACCAACGGCAAGGGCAGTCGGCAGCAGCGCCACCGAGGGATGCCCAAATCCGCCCATGTCATCATAGTCGAGGGCATGACCGATCGTCCCGTTGGCGAGCGCCGCCAGGTACGCAGACGTGCGCAGCTTGTTCCCGATGATCGTGCAGACCGTTTTTCCGCCTTGGGCGTCGACGAAATCGACGATCATCTTGCCGTGCGGCTGAACGGCTCCTGCAAGCGCAACCCCGACGCAGTCGAACGATGCCTGGAGGGCAGCGCGATATGACTCGGGCGGGATTGCGTCGGGACTCGTCTCGGTAACGAACCTGGCCAAGCGTTCTTCGCAAACACCCATCTCGATCTCCTTCGTACAGAATGCGCCGATGCGCGTGCAACAAACATTAGGGCACCGGGATGGGTGTGTCAAATAGGAACTTGCTTCGTTCTGGCGCTTGGAATAGATTGCTCGCCAATCAACTGTTAATCGCGCTCAAGATTCGCTTGGATCGCGATTTTCTCCAAGGGAAGCGAGAGCAAGCATGAACAACGGGATCGGAAGCGCCGTGGCCGGGGAGCCGATCACGGTGGTGCGGCGACTGGATGCCGAAGCCCGGCGCACCGAGTCACCGTGCGGCGACGGCAGCATGGTGTGGCGAAGCTGGGGCGACGGGCCCGCTCTCGTCTTGCTCCACGGCGGGGTCGGCTCCTGGCAGCACTGGGTTCGTACCGTGCCGGCCTTCAGCCGCACCCACCGCGTGCTGGCGCCGGATCTCCCGGGGCTCGGCGAGTCCGCGGACCCGCCCGCGCCGCCGGACATGACGACGATCAGCGCGATCGTCGCGGCGGGGATCGACGGGCTGCTCGGCCCGCGGGCGTCCTACGACCTCGTCGGCTTCTCCTTCGGCGCCTCGGTGGGTGGGCACGTCGCGCTCCTGCACGCCGAGCGCGTGCGCTCGCTGACGCTCCTTGGCGCAGGCGGGCTGGTGCGGCCACGCACGCCGATGGCGCTCGAGCGAGTGCGCGACAAGACCGGCGAGGCGCTCATGCAGGCGCACCGCACCAACCTTCAGCGGATCATGATCGCGGACCCGGCGCGGGTCGACGCCCTCGCCATCGCGATCCAGGACTGGAACGTGCGCCATTCGCGGCTGGACAGCCCGGCCCTGATCGGGAAGCGGCCGCTCGCCCTGTCGCTGCCGCAGCTTCGCGTCCCGGTGAACGCGATCTGGGGGGAGCGTGACCAGATTGCCTACTACACGTTGGAGGATCGGATCGCCGCGCTGCGCGTGCTGCGCCCGGAAGTGGAACCCCGCATCATCCCCTCGACCGGACACTGGGCCGCCTACGAGGCGCCCGACGCGTTCAACGCCACACTCGCCGAGTTCCTGCGCGCGAAGCTCCAGGTCGGATGACCCGAGGCGAAACGCCGGAGGAGGATGTTGTGCCCGAGCCGCAGGAAAAACTCTGGGACTACGATGCCGTGGAGCCCGGCCAGGACGGCCCTGCGACGGTCGTCGCGCTGACCGCAGGGCACATCGCCGCATACGCGCGGGTGGCGCAGAATCGCGATCCGCGGTTCCAGGGACCCGGGGCGAACGCGGAGCATGGCGGCGCGCTCGTCGCGATGCCGACGATGGTGCTCACCTACGCGCCCCTCTTGCGGCGCGAGATCGCCGAACACCAGGGGTTTGTCGCACTGGAAGACTCAGAGACGGCCCGCCGTCAGACCCCCTTCGCCAAGTGCGAGATCCGCTGGTTCCGTCCGGTGCTCGCCGGGGATACCCTCACGGGCACCCGCCGGGTTCTGGAGAAGTACGAGCGGCGAGGCAGCAGGTTCGTCACCATCCGGGTCGAGGCCAGCAACCAGCGAGGCGAGCACGTGGCCAGGTACGACTACACCTGCATCTTCTCCTACGCCCGGGGCCAGCGGGACGTACCCCGCGACTCGGGGATGGCCCAGCCGCTTCTGCCCGGCGCCGAGGCGGCGGCCACCGCCTCCAACCAGGGGTGCTGGCTCGCGTTCGACGCCGTCGCCATCGGCGACCCGCTGGCGCCGTTGGTCGTGTCCGAGAGCCAGGAGATCATCGACCGCAAGAACGAGTTGCGCCTGGCAGGCAAACCCAACCCCAGCAACATCCACACCGACGAGACGTTCGCCCGGCAGAACATCTTCGGCGGCACGGTCAACTCCGGTCCGGCCACCATGTCGTATGTCGACCAGATGCTGGAGCGGTCCTTCCCCCTGCGAGCGTTCTACGACGGCGGCCGGTTGCTGATGCGGGCCATCACCCCCTTCCGCGCCGGCGACACGGTGACCTTCGCCGGGGACGTGACCGACAAGCGGCTCGAGGGCGGGAACAGGATCGTGGACTGCCGGGTGCGGGGCATCAACCAGCGGGGCGAGCTGGTCTGCCTCTCTGACGCCACGATGATGCTGCCGGCCTGACTGCAGGCGCGCCATCACCTTCGCGGCAGCTGCAGGTCACACTTTGTGCTCTGCACTAATGACTCTTCGGTAAATGTGTGACAGATTCGGCGCCAGGGTCATGCACCCCCACCCTAGCCCTCCCCCGTCGAGGGGAGGGAAAGATAACCTCCTTCCCCCTTGACGGGGGAAGGATGGGATGGGGGTGAGCGTGTCAAATATTTACCGGATTCTCAATAAATCGCGTAGTGCATAATTCAGCCAACCATTTTTCATTCGCCAGAACGAAGGAGGTCAAGTATGGCGCTCAGAGTGTTGGATCCAATCGCGGAGATCTTCAAACCGGCCGTAGGGAAGCCGCTCCGAGGCATTCAATCCCTGGAGGGCAAGAAAGTCGGGCTGCTGTGGGGCAGGCACGCGGGTTCGATGAAGTTCTGGCCCGTGTTCGAAGAAGTCGTCGTGGCAAAGTTCAAGCCATCAGAGGCGGTCCGGCTCTACAAGAAGAGCACTTGGAACCCGGCGCCTCTGCCCGATGTGGAGGAACTCGCGACGAAGATCGACTACGCCCTGATCGGCGTTGGCGCCTGAGGGTCGTGCACTTCTGCGACCGTGCGTGACACGGTCAATATGGTTCGTCAGGGAGTGCCCTCGATCGGCTTGGTCCACGAGCCCTTCGAGAAGCTGGCACGCATGCAGGCGGCCCAACTTGGCATGCCCGATGCGCCCATCCTGATTTACCCGCAGGACCTCCCCAGCAGCGACTCCCCGGAATTGGTGCAGCAGAAGGCCCAGGAGGTAGCAATGCGCGTGATCGACATCGTGCTGAGTCAGCGGAAACAGGAGGGACGCGCCCGATGAAACTTGCATCCAAAGTCTATGAAGTTGCCGATGTGGATGACTTCGCCGAAACGGCCTACCGGATGGGCTGGACGGACGGCCTGCCCGTTTTTCCGCCCACGGAGAAAAAGGTTGCGGCCATGCTCGACTATGTGCGTCGCGAACCCGACGAGGTGATCGGCGTCATCTCGCCGGGCGAGGGCATGGCAACCATCGAGAAGATCGCCATCAACGCGGCGATGGCAGGCTGCCTTCCCGAGTACCTGCCGGTCGTGATCACCGCGGTCGAGGCGATGTTGGACCAGACCTTCGAGCTGATGCGCGTGCAATGCACGACCGGGGGGCCGGCGCCTCTGGTGATCGTCAGCGGTCCCGTCGTCAGGAAGCTGGGCTTTAACTGCGGGGAAGGTGCGTTTACCGGCACGGGCCACCGCCCCAATTCCACCATCGGCAGGGCGATTCGTTTGATCCTCTGGAATATCGGTCTCGGCCGGCCCGGCCAGATGTCGCATGCCACCATGGGACATCCGGGACGTTATTGCTACCTCGTCGCGGAGCGGCCCCCGGAGGAGCAGAACCCGTGGGAGGAGATTCACGTCACGAACGGGCTGAAATCCGAGGACAGCGCCGTATCCATGTTTCCCGCCGGCACGCACATCCAGCTCTCCGCCGGGGTTGGCGCGAATACACTGGAGAACAACCTGTTCGTCTTCCAGGACGTGCTGTGCAATCTCGGTTACTTCCAGGCGGCGTCCCAGAAGCTGCTGGTGATCAATCCACAGGCAGCCAACGTCTTCCACGACGCCGGATGGGACAAGGCGAGATTCCGCGACGCTCTGCTGAATCAATGCGTGCGGCCGGTAAGAGACATCAAGCGCACTGGCGGACAATCGATCACGGCGACATGGCACTGGACGAAGCTGGTGGACGTGAACGATGACAACGCGTTGGTTCCCAATATGATCGACGCCCACCACCTGCAGATCGTCGTTTCGGGCGGATGGGCGCCGCCCGTCAGCCAATGCTGCGCCATCACTTCAATGCACGGAGAGATGGTCACAAGGAAGATCGAATGGAGCTGGGAGTAGAAAAGGCTGTTGGCCACAAAGACCATCGGGAAAACGACCGGGCGAACGGTCTTCGCTGTTCCGTCTCTATGGCTTGGGCGCGCCCCATGCTTGACCTCGCTCGCCCGGCAAGCACACGATTTGCCTTAACGTCCGCCGCCGCGCGCCTGATACGCGACGATCCGGCTGCCGAAGCCTGATCAGGCGATGTTGAGGAGAATTGTTTCATGACTTTTTCCGTCATCGCCCGTTGCCCGCGGAGCGGGCGCTTCGGCATTGGCAGTGCGAGTTATACCATGGCGATAGGCGCGCATTGCGACGGCGCCGTGCGTCCCAATGTGGGCGTGACGGTGACGCAAAGCGCACCCCTGCTACGAAACAACCGCCTTGCGCTCAACTTGCTCGCGCAAGGGTTCACGCCGCAGCAGGCGCTACGCGTTCTCGCGGAAAACGATGCTCACTACGACTATCGACAGATCGCGATCGTCGACCGCGAGGGTGCCGCGGTTGCGCACACTGGCACCCATGTACGGCAGGCGTGCGGTCAGCGCGTGGGCGGCGGCTTCGTCGCAGTCGGCAGCATGCTCGCAAACGATAAAGTGCTCGACGCACTCGTCGCAGGGTTCGAGTCCCAATCCCGGGCCGACCTCGAGGACCGGCTGCTGAATGCGCTTGAGGCGGGGCGCGATGCCGGCGGCCTCAAGGGCAGCAAAGGTCCTCTGCCGGAGCGTTCGGTGGCGCTGCTCGTGTGGGGCAAACACGACTATTCCGATATCGATCTGCGGGTCGATCTTCAGGACGGGGCGATCGCTGCGCTGCGGCGGATGTATGTCGATTACAAGCCGACGGCGGAATATTACGAAGAACGCGCACGGCATCCGCGCAACGCTATTCCGGCGATGGAGTTTGCCGACATGCTGAAGAACAAACAGAAGGCGATGTCGTGACGTACTCCATCATTGCCCGGTGTCCGCATACGGGACGCTTCGGCGTAGGCACGACCACGTTTTCGCTCGCGTGCGGCCGCCGCAACGAAAGCCTGCGCCCGAACGTTGGAATCAGTAAATCGCAGGCTTTCTATCTGCGGCGAATTGACCCCTTCGTGCTCAACCTGCTCGCGCAAGGCTACACACCGGCGCATATCGCCAGGCTGCTCGAGGAAGACGATCCGGACTTCGAGTATCGGCAGTTCGGCATCATCGACCGCGAGAACAACGTTTTTGCATATACCGGCCCCAGGATCGGGCAATGGGCAGGCCAGCGGGTCGGCCCTTATTACGCCGCCTACGGCAATGGATTGGCGGGACCGGAAACGGTTGAAGGTATCGTGGCGGGTTTCATGTCGGACCCCGATGCTCCCCTCGAAGAACGTCTGCTGCGCGGCATCGAAGGCGGGCGGGACGCCGGCGGGCAACGTTTCAAGGGACAGCGCAGACCGGAGCGCTCGGCGTGGCTGCGCGTCGTCGATCGTCTCGACTGGCCCCGGATCGATTTGCGTGTCGACATGCACGACCGCACAGTCGCGGAACTGCGGCGAATTTTCGAGGAGTTCAAGCGCTGCGACGCGTACTACCAGGAGTGCTCGCGCGATCCGCGGAATGCGAAGCCGGAAGAAGTTGTGATGAGCGAGCTTTCGGCTGCATGACGCGACGCTGGGCCGCTCTTTCGGGCTTGGCCGTTGCGCCGGCTATGGCTTGGGCGCGCCGGGCTCCGGGTAGACATCGGGCCCGTAATGTTCGCGGATGCGCTTGAGGAAATCGCCCGTGGGCGGGGCGTAGGCGAACCGCTTGCTGGTGAAGCGCCCGGTGAGGGCTCTCAACTTCACCGCCATTTCGCCCATCTTGATCAACTCGAAAATGCCGCTCACGATGGGCGAACGGCCGATCTCGAAGAGGCCCGCCTCGATGACGAAGACGCCGACCTCGCCGCCCGCGGGAATGATGACCTCGGCGCCGTTCGCCACCAGCTTCTCCGCGGCGGATGTGAATCTCGCGATAACGTCTTTGCGGCGCGCATCGTCCCGGAACGCTTTCCTCAGATCGAGCGGCGAGGTTTCCATCACTTCGATCCCGGAGAGCTTCTGCCTCAGCCCGTAGCGCTCGACGTTCTCGATCAGCCGTGGTATCCACTTTTCGGCGATCGCTACCAGCCCGAAAGTCGCTCCCATGATCGACGCGATATGGAGGCTCGTCTCCGACAAGCCCAGCACCGGGATGTTGACCAGCTCGCGCGCTTCGCGCATGCCCGCATCGGTGATGTTCCCGATCATGAACGCGTCGTAGCCTTCCTTCTCGGCCTGGATCGCGTTGTAGATGACTTCCTTCGTGTCGTGGTATTCGAGGAAGCGGAAATGCGCGCCGATGCCGGCAGCTTCCTTCAGGCCCTGCACGTGTACCGCGGTGCCCGGCTCGACGGCCAGGTTGATGACCTTCTTGAGATCGGCGCCGTAGTCGAGCGTCTCAGCTTGCCGGGCGAGGCTTTGGTACCAGAGTTTCATTGGTGCCCTTTTCTTGCCCCCTCCCCAGCCCTCCCCCGCGCTGTGCGCAAGGGAGGGATCATGAGGTCAATCGACCTTGACGCCGGCGGCCTTGATGATCTTTGCGTTGAGCTCCCACTCGCGCCGGATCAGGGCGGCGAATTCCGCGGGGCTGCTCGCCACCGGGTCGGCGCCGAGCGCTTCGATTCTCGCGCGAGTCGCCGGCGCGTTCACCGCCTTCACCATCACTTCGCTCAGGCGGGCGATGATGCGTTTCGGCGTCTTGCCGGGAGCGGCCAGCCCGAGCCAACTGCCCGCCTCGAAATTGGGCACGCCCGCCTCGTTCGCAGTCGGCACACCAGGCAGCAGCGGCGAGCGCTTCGCGCCGGCCACGGCGAGCGGAAGCAGGCGCCCCCCCTTGATGTGCGCGAGGATCGGCGGGATCGAGTTCATCGTCACGCTGACGCGCCCCGCGAGGAGATCGGTGACCGCCTGCGGGGCACCCTTGTACGGCACGTGCGTGAAATTCACGCCCGCCACGTTCTTGAAATGCTCCATCGCCAGGTGATTGGCGGTGCCGTTGCCGGCCGACGAGTAGTTGAGCTTGCCGGGCGCCGACCGTGCCAGCGCGATCAATTCCTTGACCGACTTGACGGGAACCGAGGGATGGACGAGCAACAGGAAGGCGCCCTTCGAGATCAGGCCGATCGGCGCGAAATCCTTGTGCGTGTCGTAGGGCACGTTCTTCGAGACATGCGGGACGATCGTGAGCGCGCCGGGGCTGGTGAGGAAGATGGTGTAGCCGTCGGGCGCCGCCCGCGCCACGAGTTCGGCTGCGATGCGCCCGCCCGCGCCGCCGCGGTTGTCGATGACCAGCGACTGGCCGAGCATTTCCGCCATGCCGGGCGTCACGTGGCGTGCGAGCACGTCCGGCGTGCCGCCCGCAGGCACGGGGAGTATCACCCGGATCGGCTTGTCGGGATAGGCCTGCGCCGCTGCGAGCGGTGCAAGGGTCGCAAGAACGAGACTGACGACTACACTCCAGATTGACTTCACGGACGTCTCCTCCTCGAATGAGTAATCTTGCAAGGCTACTGGTTTTGCGATGACCGAGAAGGGGAATCAGGTGGGGGCCATTTGCCATGTCGTCAGACCGAACTCAACCTGAGCGCTTGATGCCCGCCTGCTGGATCACCTTCAGCCATTTCGCGAACTGTTCGGCGTACAGCTTGCCAAGCTCGGCCGGCGTCGAGGTCCGCAATTCAATGCCCTCGCGTGCGAGCCGCTGCTTCACGTCCGGAGCCGCGAGCCCCTGCACGATCTCCTGATTGAGCCTCTGCACCACCTCCGCCGGTACGCCCGCCGGCGCGACGACGGAGTAGAACTGCTGCAGCTCGAAGCCGCGCAGGCCCGATTCGTCGATCGTCGGTATGTCGGGGGCGAGCGAGGTGCGCTTCAAGCTGGTGACGCCGAGCGCTCTCACGCGCTTGTTGCGCACCTGCGGGAGCGAGGTGATGAAGTTGCTGATCATGACGAAGGTTTCACCCTGCAGGAGCGACAGCATCGCTGGCGCGCCGCCCTTGTAGGGAACATGGATCATCTTGACCTGGGCCAGCGCCTGGAAGAGCTCGGTGCCCAGATGCGCCGGGCCACCCTGCCCCGTCGTGGCATAGGCGATACGGCCGGGGCTCGCTTTTGCCAGGCCGATCAAGTCGCGCACGGACCTCACCGGGAGCGACGGATGCGTGACCAGTATGTAGGCGGTGGTGCCGGCGAGCGTGATCGGCGCGAAGTCCTTGACCGGATCGTACTTCCGGTCAGCGTCGAGGGCAGGCCCGGTGATCAGGGTGGCCGCGCTCCCGAGCAACAGCATGTAGCCGTCCTTCGGCGAACGCGCAACGAGTTCCGCCGCGATGCGTCCGCCCGCGCCGCCCCGGTTGTCGACGATGATCTGCTGACCGAGCGCGGGACTCACCTTGTCCGCGATGAGCCGGGCAACCGTATCGGTCCCGCCGCCGGGCACGTTCGGAACGATGAGCCGGATCGGCTTCGACGGGTAGGTCTGGGCGTGCGACAGCGGCATGGCGGAGCCAAGCCCCACCACGGCCGTTATGAATGTCATGCCGCAAGCGCGAGCCTGGTCGCGTCTGTTCACGGTCTTTCCCTCACTGTCGTTTGAACAACTCTGATTCTAACCCCGCGGCCCGATATGCGCGCTGCGATGGCCGCGCCGCGGCCGGCACGCGCGCTATCCTGCGCGCAGGATGTCCATGATCTCGCGTGCGTCGGCGAGCGTATCGAGCCCGTTCACGAGCTCGACGACGCGCGCCGCGGCCTTCTCCGTCAGCACGCGCCGCGCACACGCGTTGAACTTCTGCATTCGCTGCGCCTCCGTGAGCGGATATCCGACCCACCCCGACAGCCGGTCGACCTTCTTCGTAAGCGTGCGCCCGCCCTTCATCGTCACTGTCACCACCGCGTGCATGCGGTCGAAGTCCCGGGGGATGGCGTCATCGAAATGCAACGTCGTCTTCGCCAGCAGTGCGGCCGCGTCCGGCGCGAAACGCCTTCGGTCGTCGAAGGAATCGACCGTGATCTCGCCGTCGAGCAGCGCGATGGCTGTGGCGTACTGCACGCTGAACTTGCCGTCGAGCCCGGTTTTCGGCTGCGGCCGGTTCACGTAATCGAAGCGCGGAAACTGGATGTCGACGCGCTCGATCGCCGCCGCGTCGAACCCGCTTTCCTCCCGCAGCGCGAGCGCCGCGTCGATCGGACGGTGCGTGAAGTAATTGCTGGGGTGCTTCTTGAACCCGACGCCCGGATCCACCATGCGGAACGGCCGGCCGAAATCCTTCACCAGCAGCTCCGGTTCCGCGTTGCCGTGGAGGAACGTATCGAAGAATCCACCGGGTCCGAACACGTCGCTGCTCGCCGTCCACCCCATGGATGCGAGCACGCCGCATTCGATACCCATGCGCGCGGCGTGCCCCGCGTGCGACGACTTGGTCATCGACCCGGTGTTGATCGACAGGCTGCCCGCGCGCGAGCCTGCGATGCCGAACGCCATGAGCGTCTGCTCGCGGCCGAGATCGAGCATTTTTGCCGCCGCCGTGACCGCGCCGAACATGCCGGTGGTGCCCGGCTTGTGGAAGAGCTGCCCGTCCGCCATGCCGGTCGCGGCGAGGCGCACGCGGGCCTGCACTTCGAAAGCCGCGACGATGGACTCGATGATCCTCCGGCCGCCCGTCCCGTGATGCTCGGAGAGCGCAAGGATCGCCGGCAGCGTCGGCGAGGTCGGATGGTTGAGCGGGTACCACGTGTTGTCGAAATCGAGCGCGTGCGCCATCGTGCCGTTGGCGTAAGCCGCATTTTGCATCGATGTCTTGAATCCCCCGGTGATCACGCTCGCCTGCGGCGCGCCGCCCATCTGCTTCACGTATTCGATCGAGATCCGGCCCACGCCGAGCGGCTCGGTCGATCCCGCGAGCATGACCGCAAGCCCGTCGAGCGACACGTGCTTCGCCATGTCGATCGCCTGCGGCGGCAACGCCTCATACTTCACCGCCAGGACGTGGTCGATGAGAGTCCCGGTCAGCGTCTTGTCAGCCATGCGTAGTGGGTCCCCGGAGTTGCGGCACGCGCGTGCGAGCGGCCGCGCGGATCGCCGATTGTAGTGCAAAGCGAAGG
>MEQT01000085.1:63198-66805 GCA_001770325.1 Betaproteobacteria bacterium RIFCSPLOWO2_02_64_14 | reverse complement strand
GGAATGCCTTCGATGAACGTGCGATCGATCTTGACCAGATCGACCGGAAAGCGCTTGAGATATCCCAGGGACGAGTAGCCGGTGCCGAAATCGTCGATTGCGACGTGCACGCCCAGGGCGTTGAGGTCGGCGAGTACGCGTGCGGCGCGCTCGGGATCCTGCATCACCACGCTTTCGGTGATCTCGAGTTCGAGCGTGGACGGCGGCAGGCCGCAACGCGAGAGCACGTCCGAGATATCTGCGGTCAGGGTCTCACGCACGAACTGGCGCGCCGAGAGGTTAACCGCCATCCGCAACGGCGCATGGCCGGCCGCGCGCCAGCGCCGCGCGTCGGCGCAGGCAGCCCGCAGCACCCACTCGCCGATCGGTCCGATCATTCCGGTCTCTTCCGCCAACGGAATGAACTCTCCCGGCGGGACCATCACGCCTTCAGCCGGCCGCCAGCGAATCAACGCCTCGACCCCGACCAGGCGCCCGCTGGCAAGGTCCACCTTGGGCTGGTAGTGCAGCAGAAATTCCTGGCGCTCCAGCGCGCGCCGCAACTTGGCCTCCAGTGCGAGCCGCTCGAGCGAATGCGCGTTCATCGAGGCGGAATAGAACTGGTAGGCATTCCGGCCCTGCTCCTTCGCGCGGTACATCGCAATGTCCGCGTTCTTGAGCAGATCCTGCGCGCCGCGGCCGTCATCCGGGTAGACGCTGACGCCTATGCTTGCAGTCACCGCGTACTCCTGGCCCTGCAGCAGCAGCGGGCGGCACACGGTGTCGAGTATCTTCTGGGACACGTCGCTGATGTCCTTCGGGTCGGGTATGTCTTCGAGCAGGATGACGAACTCGTCGCCCCCCTGGCGGCCGAGTGTGTCGCCGGCGCGCAGCGAGTCGCGCAGGCGCGCTGCAAGGTCGCGCAGCAGCAGGTCACCGGTCTCGTGCCCGAGCGTGTCGTTTACGATCTTGAAGCGGTCCAGATCGATGAACAGCACGGCAACGCGCTTGCCGTGCCGGCCCGCCTGCGCGACGGCCTGCCCGAGTCGCTGGTTGAACATGGCGCGGTTGGGCAGCCCGGTCAGGGCATCGTGGTTGGCGAAGAAACGCAGGTGCGATTCCGCCTCCTTGCGCGCGAGGAACTGCCCGACCTGGCTCGCGATATCCCGCATGATGCTGAGCAGGCCGTCGTCGCGCGCGATCCGCTCGCGGGCGAAAAATTCCATCGCGCCGTAGAATTCGCCCCCTGTCATGATGGGGAAGGCGAAGGCGGAAGCGAGTCGGGCATCGCGGGCAGCCTCGCCGCGGATGAGACTCCCCGCATGCGCGAGATCCTCGATCCAGAGCGGCCGTCGTGTCTCCCATACCTGGCGCAGAAGTCCGCCTTCTTCGCCCGGCCGGCGCCTGAGACTCCGCGTCACGGCAACGAACTCCCTCAACCCCGCCGTGTCTTCCGCATGGGTTTCGGCGCAGCGCAGCATGCCGTCATCGGGGTCGCACACCCAGCGGCCGCCGTAGACCGATCCGGTCGCCTCACACGCGGCCCTGAGCACCGCCTCGACCGCTACATTGCTGCTGCGCGCCTCCGCAAGAATGCGCGTGACCGCGTGCTCGAGATCACGCATACGCTCGGCGCGCACCCGTTGCGTGACATCATCGATGAGCAACAGGACGCCGGCGATCCTGCCGGAATCGTCACGCACCCCGGCGGTGGACGTGACGACGTGAACCCGTGTGCCGTCCTTGCGCCGGCGCACCGCCTCCACGTTGTGCAATTCGATCCCGCGCAGCACCGCTGCCTGCATGTCCGCCGCCGCCTTCTCTTCGTCGCGCGGCACGTGCGGCGCGGTGCGGCCGAGCACTTCCTGCTCGGTCCAGCCGAAGAACCGCTCCGCCGTGCGATTCCAGCGTTCCACCACCCCTTCCGCATCGAGCGCGACGATCGCCAGCGGCGAAAAATCGATCAGGGCCTTGAGGCGGCTGCTCGACTGCCGCAGCGCTTCCTCGATACGTTTCTGCTCCGCGACCCGCGCCGTGAGCTCCGTGTTCACTTCCGCCGTTTCGCGGTTCGCCGTGGACAGTTGTCGGACCAGATCCGCGTTCTCGCGGCGCGTGCGCAGCGTTTCGACGTGGATCTGGTGCATGCTCAGGTGCGTCGCCAGCATGACCGCGATATACACCACGATCAGCAGGCCCATGGTGAGATGCAGCGGGGTGCCCGCGAAAAAGGCGCCTCCCGCCAGCGGCAGCAGCGCGGGCAGCATGAAGGCGAGAAACGCGCGCTTGACGGGTGTCAGCACGACCAGGGCGGCGGCAACCATGCCGCCGATGAGAAACACCACCAGGAACTGCCTCGACGTGTCTCCGGGCAACAGGACCGAACCCAGCAATCCCCACAGGCAGCCCACGGCGGTGGCGCCCCAGATGAAGCGCCGGCACCAGATCTCGATTCCCGCGGCGGCGGGCTGGGCGCGCGTGAAGGCCCGATAGAGGGCAAATCGGCCGCCTGTCACGAGCAAGACCAGCGCAAACCACAGGCCGAGAAGCGACAGCGGAATCTGGTCCCACAGCGCGATCGTGATGATCACCGCGTTGACCAGCGAACCACCGTAACCGATCCGCGACAGGCGATAGAGCTGCCGCACCTGCTCCGCGTAGATATCGCGCTCGTCCATGGCCGGCGCCGGCAAGGTCTTTCCCGCAACTGCATCGATCGTGGTCATGAACGGCTCAATTCAGCTGCCTTGCGTCATGATGGCGCATGCAGTGTGCGGCCGGCGATCGCTTCCGCTTTCGCCAGCACGTTCCGGGCCATGCGGATGCTGGCGATGTCCACCAGGCGGCCATCGAGCTGCACCGCGCCGAGACCTTCCCTTGCCGCCTGGGCCATCGCCGCAACGATGCGGCGGGCGCGCTCGACCTCCTCCGGCCCCGGGCTGAAAACCTGGTTCGCAAGATCGATCTGCGACGGGTGGATCGCCCATTTGCCCTCGAAGCCGAGGCCCGCCGCGCGCCGCGCAGCAGCACGGAAACCGTCACTGTCCCGGAAATCGCCGTACGGTCCATCGATCGGGCGCAGGCCGTGGGCCCGGCAGGCGGCGACGATGCGTCCCTGCGCCGCATGCCATGGATCACCCTGGTAGAACGGGCGTTCACCGGCAGCGTTGCGGTCCGCGAGCACGCCGAAATGCGGATCGAGGCCGCCAATCACGGTGGTGCGCATGCGCGTGGAGGCCGCGAAGTCGCCGGCGCCGAAACTCATCGCCTCGAGCCGCCGGCTCGACTGCGCGATCGCCTCGACGTTCGACAGTCCCAACGCTGTCTCTATCAGCACCTCGAGCCCGATGCGCTTGTCGCGGCGTTTGGCGTGCTCGATCTGCGTCACCAGCATATCGAGCGCGTAGACATCGGCGGCGACGCCAACCTTGGGAATGAGCAGCAGGTCGAGACGCGGGCAATTCTCCACGATCTCGATCACGTCGCGGTACATGTAATGGGTGTCGAGACCGTTGATGCGCACGGAGAGCGACTTGTCGCCCCAGTCCACCTCATTGAGAGCGGCGATCGCGTTGCGCCGCGCCTGCTCCTTGTCGTCGGGCGCGACCGCGTCCTCGAGGTCAAGAAAGAT